>JAPKZC010000440.1:0-3833 GCA_026394025.1 Candidatus Solibacter sp. | reverse complement strand
AAGACACAGACCTTCGTGCGCGCGATCTTACGGAGAAAGGCATTCTGTTTCTCGTTGTGGGCGTGTCGGGCGGCGAAGACGGAGCCCGCCACGGAGCAAGCATTATGCCGGGTGGACCCAGAGAGGCTTACGACCGGGTCCGCCCGTTGCTCGAGGCCGTTGCCGCCAAAGTCGATGGTGACCCCTGTGTTGCCTACCTCGGCCCTGGATCTGCCGGACACTTCGTCAAGATGGTCCACAACGGCATCGAATACGCGCTCATGCAACTCCTGGCCGAGACCTACGACCTTATGAAGCGCGGGCTTGGATTGAACGACGACGGGCTCAGCGACGTGTACCACATATGGAACCAAGGGGAACTCGGTAGCTACCTGCTGGAAATCACCAGTCGCATCTTCCGCAAGGTGGACGAAACCACCGGCAAACCGCTGATCGATGAAATCCTTGATGTGGCTAAGCAGAAAGGCACAGGCTTGTGGACCTCGCAAAGCGCGATGGAACTGCAAGTGCTTATCCCCACGATCGATCTCGCGGTTGCGATGCGGGATCTGTCGGTATTTGAACAGCAGCGGGAGACGGCGGGAGAGCTTTTCAGGCGGCCTGTCTCGCCATTTGCAGGCGACCGCCCACTTTTCCTCGACCAACTCAAACACGCGCTCTATGCAGGGATGGTCATCGCGTTCGCACGAGGCATGGCCGTCCTGACGGCGGCGTCGGAGAGGTATGGGTACCACCTCGGTTTAGAGGCTATGGCGCGAATCTGGCGCGGCGGTTGCATCATTCGCGCGGCCTTACTGGAGGACATCCGGATGGCCTATCACAATCAACCCGGACTACCGAATCTGCTCCTGGCCCCGGATCTCTCGAAGAAGATTATGGCTAACGAGCAGAATTTGCGCCGGGTCGTCCGGACGGCCATCGAATTCGAGTTGCCCACCCTCTGTTTCATGACGGCCTTGGGCTATTTTGACGGCTACCGCAGCGCATGGTTGCCGGCGAACCTGATCCAGGCGCAACGCGATTACTTCGGCGCGCATAGCTACGAGCGCATGGACGTCAAAGGCACGTATCACACGGACTGGGCGGAGGCCTTATCGTCATGATAACTGCGGCTCAACTCTCGGCCAAAAAGGCGATTCGGAAAACAACAGATATCACCTGCCTATTCCTCGATATCGGCGGAGTCCTGCTCACCAACGGGTGGGACCATCTTGTCCGCAAACGGGCGGCGAAACACTTCAAGTTGGGATGGGCCGAGATGGAGGAGCGGCATCGCCTCACCTTCGAAACCCCCGAGGTGGGGAAGCTCACATTCGAAGAATACTTGAGCTGGGTGATTTTCTACCAAAAGCGGCCGTTCTCCCAGGCTCAGTTTCGGCGGTTCATGTGCTCGCAATCGAAACCTTACCCCGAAATGATCGACCTGTTGGCTCAACTCAAAGCCCGGCACGGGCTGAAGATCACCGTGGTCAGTAACGAAGCACGCGAGGTGAATGCTTATCGAATTCGTCAGTTCAGGCTCGACGGGTTAGTGGATTCGTTTATCTCCTCCTGCTTCGTCCACCTCCGCAAACCCGACGCGGAGATCTTTCGGCTTGCGCTGGACATCTCTCAAGCGCCGGTCCGGCAGGTGGTCTATATCGACAACACCCCCATGTTCGTCGAGATCGCAGAAGGTCTTGGGATTCGAAGCATTCTTCACACGGATTACAAGTCCACGTGCGAACAACTGGCGTCGATCGGATTGCGAAGCGAATGAGCTATACGTGAAACCCCCTAACAAGTGCGTCTTGACGATCAATGGCGGCTCATCGAGCATCAAGTTCGCGCTGTACGAGAACTCTGAGCCGTTGAAGCGTGGTCTTCACGGAGCGGTTGACCGCATCGGCATGAGCGGAACGACACTTACGTTCCTCGATCCGGCTACTCACCAGCC
Organism: Candidatus Solibacter sp.; assembly: GCA_026394025.1. Classification (GTDB taxonomy): domain Bacteria; phylum Acidobacteriota; class Terriglobia; order Bryobacterales; family Bryobacteraceae; genus Solibacter. The sequence continues at coordinate 1,897 of JAPKZC010000440.1, read as the reverse complement.
CAGCAGGCCGAAGTCCAGGCCTTTCGAAAACTGCCGATTTGCTTGCCTTCCTCATTGAAGAACAACCACGGACATTGAGGGAATCTTGCATCCCGTTCGGCTACTGCCATCTCAATCCACGGTGCCATCTCGCCGTAGATCGGCAACGTGTGCGCCTCCTTGGTCTTCGTCGTTCGGCCGGAAATTTGAATCTCCTTCCCGACGGTACGGGATGACGTCGAAGGATGAGATCCTGCCCTTTCTACTTTCGCTCAATTTGGAAGTTGCATCCATCGAGTCCAAGGGCGGCAAGGTAACGAGGCCGGGGCTGCCGAAGGGCGCAGGTGCCCGCGTGACGAACGATTGCATCAGACTTGAATAGTGATCTCCAACGGTTATTCGCCTGTATCGAGGACTTGATGATCGGATTTTCGCGTTCGTGTGCCAGAACTGGTGTGCCCACCGGTGTGCCCGGCGTGACGGGACCTGGGGTGATTCCTGAATGGAGCGGACGAAGGAAAACCGAGACTTGGGCGCGCGATGTCGCCCCGAGTAGCCGCGAGAATCCATTTGTAATCAGAGGGTCGGGGGTTCAAGTAGTGTCAAGAGAATTGTGTAAACGCCGGTTCGCATTTTAGTTACCTCGCGCGCTGTGGTTCAGAGCCTGCGGCCAGCCCTGTATGGTATGCAACTTCTTGGCGACGTTAATCAGTGCCAAGTACAGCAGCTTGATCGCAGCGTCTTCACTGGGGAAGGAGCCGCGGGTCTTGATCACCTTGCGCAGAGTCATGTTCAGAGACTCTACGGCGTTGGTCGTGTAGATGACTTTTCGGATATCGGCCGGGAACGCAAAGAAGGGCACAATCTGCTCCCAATGCCGGCGCCAGAGCTGGCTGATCGACCGATATTTGGGGTCCCATTTCGCGGCAAAGACCTCCAGTTGCTGCTCGGCATTCTCGCGGCTGACGGCTCGATAAATCATCTTCAGATCGGCCACCACAGCCTTGGCGTCCTTCCAACTCACGAAGCGCAAACTGGCCCGGACCATGTGCACGATGCAGAGTTGGACGGTCGTCTTCGGATAGCCCGCCTCAATGGCTTGCGGGAAGCCTTTCAACCCATCCACGCACGCAATGAAGATATCTTCCACGCCCCGGGTCTTCAAATCGTTGAGCACGCTCAGCCAAAACTTGGCGCCCTCGTTGGCGCTGGTCCACAGCCCCAACACTTCTTTGTGGCCTTCCATGTCGATGCCGATGGCCACGTAGACAGCGCGATTCTGCACCGTGCCTTCCTCCCGCATCTTGACCACCAGGGCATCCAGGTACACGATCGGGTATACCGCATCCAGCGGCCGGTTCTGCCAGGCCCGCACTTCGTCCAGTACGGCGTCGGTGACGTTGGAAATGAGGGTCGGGCTCACTGTGACCCCGTACATCTCCTCCAGGTGCCCCTGGATGTCACGCGTGGTCATGCCACGCGCGTACATCGACAGGATCTTGCCATCCAAGCCCGCCATGCGGGTCTGGCCCTTCGGGATGATCTGGGGTTCGAACGTAGCCTCCCGATCGCGCGGTGTGATGACCTCGATTTCGCCCAACTCCCCCTTCAAAGTCTTCTTGCTTTTGCCGTTGCGGCGGTTGCCGTTCGGCTTCGCCTCCTGGTCATGCTTCTCATATCCCAGGTGGGTTGCCATCTCGGCTTCCAGCGCCCGTTCCATCAGGGCTTTCGTCAACTGCCACAGCACTCCATTCTCGCCGGTCAGATCCTCCGGTTTCTGTCAAGGCAAAGTAGAAACGTCCTATTCCCAGCAAAGTAGAAATGTCCTGTTTTAGGGGGGCTGCCTGGGAGGCGGGCTTACAGTGGATTTGATGTTCTGGGGGAGTCGCGCTCCCTGGGGCAGATCCGAAGACCGCTG
>JAPKZC010001153.1 GCA_026394025.1 Candidatus Solibacter sp. | reverse complement strand
AGTGATGTCGAAATAGTGGTCCGGAGACCGGCCGGCGGCCGGCGCTGCTTGCGGGTTCTTGCCCGCGACTACGTCCGGCTGGCAGGCATTCCACACACCCTGGCAGCCGTTCCACCGGATGGTGAACGGGTTACCGGTGTGCAGCGTCAGAATGCCGTTCACCTGCCAGTTGCCGGCGACGGCATTCGCCGCCTTATTCATGGTCGAGCCAAATTTCTTGCCTCGCCCGAAGGGGATGTCATACCCGAAGCTGGACGTGAAGTTGTGGCGAATGTCCCAGGCGGCGCTGGAATAGCCGCTCCCGTAGTTCCGCGGATTGGGTGTGCCGAACCCGGTGGAGCCGCTCAGGGTAGTGCCGGTATCGGCTAGCGCGTGGCCGAATGTGTACGACGCGAGGAACGACAGACCTTGCGAGTAACGCTTCTCGAACCTCGCCGTCATGCCGTGGTAGTTGCCTTTGCCGAACGACGCCGTGCCCGAGATGCCGCCGATGTATGGCGTCGGGCGTAGCGTGTTGCAGGAGATCGCCGAGTTGGTGGTGCCCAGGTTCGGGCAGGCGTTCCAATCCGGCTGGAACAACTGGTGAGCCTGGTGATTGCCGACGTACGCAAGCTCGAACATCGAATGCTTCGGCAGTTCCCTCTGGATGGCCACGTTCCACTTGTGGACCATACCGTTGCGGAAGTTCGTGGCCACCCCGCGGAAGGCGATGGGCGCGGGCAGGTTGAACACGTTGACGGGGTATCCGCCCGAAACTCCGCCCAGGAAGTACGGGTTCTGCTCGAAGGTGCCCACGTTGCCGAGTTGGCCCTCATGCGGCAGCACGGTGGACTGGTTGAACGGCACCGACTCCCCGCGGTTCGGGTTGCCGCCCTGGTTCTCCTCGCCGCCGTAGAAGATGCCGTATCCCACGCGGAGGACGGTCTTGTCGAGGGCGTTGTAGGCCAGGCCGATACGCGGCCCGAAGTCCCACTTGTCCCACGGGATCATGTATTTATCCACTTCGCCGCGCGATACCTTCACGTTGGGGAACGCCGTGGGGAAGTTCACGGGCAGGGGAGCGTTCTGGTCCTTGCCCTTGGGGATGTACAGGGTCAGGTTGTCATATACGAAGTTGGACTGGCGGGCGAACTTCTCCCCGATCGGGGAGAAGATCTCGTACCGCAAGCCGGCGTTCACAGTTAACTTCGGGGAGATCTTCCAGTCGTCCTGGGCGTAGAAAGCCCAAGCCTGTTTGTCCGACGAGATGAAGTTGTTTGTCGAAATCTGCCCTCTGTTGATATTGCCGAGCAGGAACGAGGCCATTGCGTCGCCGGTCTGCGAGCTCAACTGTACGCCGTTGGTGCCGTTCACCAGGGAGGGGAACGCGGTCTCATTGCTGTTGAAGTTCATCTCCCCGTGCGGATAGGGTACCTGGAAGAACGGGAACCCGATCATGCGGTACTCCGCTCCGAACTTCAACGCGTGCGTGCCCTTGTTGATTGCCACGTTCTGGATGAAGTCCCAGACGTTGGAGTACTCCTTGGAGGGCAGCCAGTCATTGGCCCCGATCTGAGAATAGGTGCTCGTGGTGCCGCCGAACTGCATTTGGGGGAGACCGCCGTTGAGCGAGGTCATCGGGTTGTAGCCGCCGATCCCGAGTTCCTTGTACAGGTCCTTGTCGGGGTTCGCGCCAACGCGCGATGTGACTAGCCGACTGTAGCCGACGCGCGTCTCGGAGATGATGGAGCCGGTCCAGAGGCGCGTATAGCTCAACTGAGCGTTGCGTCCCAGATCCTCTTCGGTGACCGCGTTGAACGGCGTCCCGTCGAGGGCCCCCGGGAGGAACGGCGTGTTGTACTTGTTCAGGTTGGAGTAGCTCAAGCTGCCGAACAGGCTGTCTTTGTCGGAGAGTCTGAAATCGACCCGGGTATCGCCCTGGTCGGTGTTCTGCATGCCGGCAGTGGAGGTGGCATAGTTGTTGCTGAACCCAATTCCGGGCGTGGTCGGCTGGTTGGTAGCCGGGTACAGAGCCATGATCTTCGCCGACGCCGGATCGAACCGGTTCGACGGGATCAGGTTGCCCGGAAACATGGTGCGGGTGAGTTGTCCGTTGACCGTCGCGTTCGATTTCGGGTCGTAAATGGCTCCCCTCGCGATCGACCCGCTAGTGGGATCATTGCCCACCACGGCACCCAGCAGCGTGGAGAAATTGCCCTTAATCATGTCCTGCGTGGGGATGGTATAGAAGCCGCCGTAGCCCAGGTTCTGGACGGCCCCGCCCGAAGAACGGATCCGCGTGCCCTGGTAGTCGCCGAACATGAACAGGCGGTTCTTAATGATGGGAAAGCCAGCAGTGGCGCCAAACTGGTTCTGCTTGACTGGTCCGCGCGCCCTGCCCGCCTTGTTGTATTCCCACCGGTTGGCATTGAGCTCTTCGTTCTGCAAAATGTCGAACAGCACGCCGTGCAGCGCGTTGGTACCGCCCTTCAGGTTGACGTTGACCACGCCGCCCGCGCCGCGTCCGTACTCGGCGCTGTAGCCATTGGTGAGAATGCTTATTTCACCGATGGCTTCCACCGACGGGCCTACTACAAAGGCGGTCTGGTTCAGGAAGTCAATCACGTTGACGTTGTTGTCCACGCCGTTGAGCAGGAAGTTGTTCTGGCCGTTGGAACGTACTCCGTTGGCCGAGAACCCACCGCCGACCTCGTCTCGAGCCCCTGGCTCGGACTTCAAAACGCCCGCTGACAGGCGCGCGAGGTAACTGAAGACCCGCTGCCCGCCCAACGGCAGCTCGGACACGGACTTCGTACTCAAATCCTGGCCGAGTGTGGTGCTCTCGGTTTGCAGCAGCGGCGCGGAGGCGGTTACCTCTACCGCCTGCGTCACGTCGCCAACCGTCAACGTCAGGTTGACGCCGACACGATCACCGCCTGTGATGACAATGTTCTGCTGCTCCACGCGGCGGAACCCCGTCGCCACGGCGGTAATACTGTACGTGCCCGCTTTCAGCGCGGGTCGAACGTAGGTGCCATCGCTGCTCGATTGCACGTCATACTTCAGTCCGGTGGCAACTTCGGTGATGGTGATCTTGGCGTTCGGCACCACGCCGCCTTGCGCGTCGGTGATCGTGCCGGTAATTGTGCCCATATCGCGTTGGGCGTACGCCATGGTCGTTAAAGTCAGAACAAGAACCGTCAGCAGTAACACGCCGCGACGGTACTTGAAGAAATCCATGCAAACACGTAGCACAGCTACATCCATTTGACCCCCTGTATTCCTGTCGGCGTTACAAACTAAACATGGAAGCGTTTTCAAACGGGACGAAGATAGTGTAAATCTACTAGAAGAGCCCGTCAAGGGTAATTCTCCTTAATGTCGCAGCAAAGTAGTAATGTCCTATTTGGGCAAAGTAGAAATGTCCTATTGACAGGGTCCAGCCTGGAGGGTGGACGAAGGACAACTGCT
>JAPKZC010001000.1 GCA_026394025.1 Candidatus Solibacter sp. | reverse complement strand
TCGAATCGATATAGCCAGTGTAGCTGGCCAGAAGGGCTCCAGCAAATCCCGCTACGCCACCGGAGAGGAGTAAAATCGATGTCCTCAAGATGATTGGGTTGTATCCAAGTGACACTGCCGCAAGTTCGTCGTCTCTTAGGGCCTTCAGAGAACGCCCGCGTGCACCTCGTGTGAGGAAGGCGCAGAGTGCCAAAACGATGCTGAGGCTCAGCACCATGAGCAGGGCATAAGCTTGGGGCGAGTTTACTTGGAGAGTGCCAATGGTAGGTGGCGAAATTCCTCTCCGGCCAAACGCACCTCCTGTCGCATCAGTCCAGCGGAGAAAGACGAACTGGAAGAACACCAGCAATGAAATTGTAGAGAGCGCGAAGTAGTCGCCACGGAGTCGTGAAGTGGCAGCTGCCACAAGTGCGGCCGCGAATACTCCACCGATGATGGATAACGCAGTTGCAGGTATAAACGTGAGTGAGACCCAGGAAGTGATCCCCGCATATATGTAGGCGCCGACGCCGACCAGCGAAATCTGGCACAAGCTGAGCATTCCCCCGTACCCCAGCACTAGGTTTAGGGATATCGCATACATGCCATAGAGACATACGATGACGACAATCTGGCTGAGGTAAGTCACCGCTCCTCCAATCTTCTGCTAAGCGATAAAATGCCCTCCGGACGGTAGATCAATAGCAGAATCAGAACGGCAAATGCACTGCCGGCTTCCCAGGTTGAGCCTAGGACTGCAGTCGTAGTTGTTTGGATCGAAGCCAGCAGCAGCGCGCCGAGAACGGGACCAAGGGTTCGACGGAGCCCGCCGGCGATGCAGGCCGCTATCGCGAACAGCATCAGGGGCATGCCCCCGGTTGGCTCTACACCGACCTCGAGGGCCTGGAGAGCTGCTCCGAGTCCGGCGATGAAAGACCCAACTGCGAAAATGCCGGCACGCACTAGAGAGACATCAAACCCGATGGTGGCTGCAAGAGAAGCGTTATCGGCGAGCGCCCGGCAAAGCTGACCCAAACGGCTGTACTTCATGAGTAGAACATAAATAGTGGATATCAGTCCGAACGTGATCAGCTGATAGACCTGTGAAGATGTGAGGATCGCGTGATAGAAATGGTGCGTTGGCTCCGGCCCTTGAGAGAGGGCGATCGACCTAGTCGTAAAAAGCATTGTCAAGAGCCCAGTTAAGAACACATTCGCACCTAACGAACTGATCATCAGAGTTGCGGGAGGCGCGGCACGTTGTTGTAAGGGTCTGTACACAAGTAGATCGATCAGCAGTCCAATCAGCGCGGCTACGACGCCGGCTGCAAGGATGGCAACCAGTATGTGCACGCGAAACGAACGGAGAGCGAAGTACGCGGCGTATGAGGCAAAGGCGCAGACCGCCGCATGCGCGAGGTGGAAGACCCCAGTTGAGACATAGATCAGTCCGAAGCCCATGGCCACCAGACCATAGACGGATCCCCTGCATATTCCGTTCGCGAGGTATTGCTCCATTCCGTTCATGAGGGTCGGATCAGACCCTTCTGGCCCCTTAGATTAACACAAGTAGCTATTTTTCAGGAGGTTGTGGAGTCTGCGGACGCGACGGCTATCGCCGAATTGCCACCGGATTGGTCAGCGCCTGAGTCTCGCTGCGTCAGCGCCGGCGCGCTTCGGGACCCTGCCGCTAGCCGCATGCATGAACCCAGAAAAGTCTATCTCGGAGATTTCGATTCCGCGGGCCGAGCGGCGTTGCAGCACCGTCTACGGAGTCCAGCAGGGTGCGCGGGATGGGATCGGTCCCAAAAGATCCGGACGAGAGACGTCCCGCAGGAGCGGAAGGCGAAGCACTGAACACAGGCAGTGCCATTCATCAGATCAATAGGGCGCGGGCGATCACCGCCGCAGCCGCTGCCCACCCGAACCGGCCATGGCCAGTGATCTAGCGGCAGCGCCACCACGAGATTTCAAAGCCAACCCTCAAGATTCGAAATCTTCGTTCTGGAACCGCAGGTTTGCTGCCCGAAATTATCGAAAGGAATCCGAGAACCTCTTGTGTCGCCGTCACCTCGGGCAGCGTGGGAACGGCGGGCTGATTGGGTGGTGTCGAAGATGCGCATCGACACGGAAACCGAACAAGCCGGGGTGGGTCAGGGGAGCCATGTGGCCAGCCTCCTTGAGGAGAACCAAACTGCCGTACCCCCAAATCTCCCCGAGTAGTTCGGCCACCCGTCGCGCCGGACGCGGCCCTATCCCCCCGCATGAAACGGTAACCGGAATGCTCCATGCCCGATAGTCACAGAGCGGCCGCGTCAAGCGGAGCAGGGCATCAAACTCAAGGATGACCTTCTTCAGTGTTCCCTTCGTCTGCTCCCTGGCGCGATCAGACATGTTGAGCCAGGAGCCTCTTCCGCCCCAATAATTGACCAGGACCTTCGCAGCAGCACCAGGGCTTCCTCGGATGTACAGATCTCTAATCCCCTTGCAGAGTTTCACAATCTCTTCCCATTCACTTGAGCAGCCTGCGAGTTTAAGAGTGTGGAAGAGGACCGGTTCGTGAACGAAAACACTCCGGACGCGGTCGGGGTGCTTCATCGCGAATTCAATCCCTACTGCTCCGCCATAGGAGTGGCCGACCAGATGGAATTGTCCACAGACCCTAGCCGTGACATCCTCCACAAGTCTTATCTCCTGGTCCAACGTGAAGCCCCCTGTCACGTCAGGAAAGCCCGTGTCCCCGTAACCATAAAGGTCAACAGCCAGGACCCTATGGCGATCTCTAAGCCGCTCCACAAGACGTCGCCATTGGAGTCTCGAACTACCTGAGCCGTGAAGCAACACTACGGGCTCACCACTACCTTCATCACACAGGCCGACGCGCCTTATCGAATGATGCCCGCTAAGCACTCTCTTCCTCGCATCGCCAGACTCCCTTCGCTTGCTGACGTGTTCCAGCCTTTGTTGCACCTGCACGCGGCTGCGAATGAAGCGAATTCTGGTGGATGATGGGCCGCACTTTGTACATCAGATCACCGTCGCCGCCAGGGTGCTTGCTATCCCGTGGCGAGGAGGTACCCAGCCCGACGCCAAGGAGAACGGCTTCAGAGGACAGTCCATCGCGAAATCGGCTGGTAACCGGCAACGTCTCCCACAATATCAATATACGGACCGGGCTGATTCGCGCGATCAGAAGAAACGACAATGGTCACGGTCCGAATCCTCATCTCACGCTTGGTGCCGGCGGCAATTGAATCGCTAAAACAGGCGTCCAAGGTCCTGGGAAACTGCCATTCCGGCTGGGACCTTCGTTACACAGGCTCCGTCAGCACGAATCAGCAGGGAAGAGAGCCTCGGTCAATGGTTGAAGCCATCGCCGGTCTGCGTTCGCTGCGTAGGAGTCCCAGGTCTGGAGCGCGGCTCTAATGCGCGCGGCCTCCACTTCGTTGAACTCGAACTCCTTGGCCGGCAGTGAAAGATCGGCGTTCCATACCACCCGCTCCTGGCCGCCCGCTATTTCGTGCTTCAATTCGAGGGCCCTCTCCTCATCGGCGTCCAACGCGATCCGGTCCTGCACAACCCAGATTATGCGAATAGACCCCACGTCTGCCCGCTGCGCGCCTAGGAGAGCGTGCAGGTTCAGACGCTGGGTGTGATCCAGTGTCAGTTTCATCGTTTTGTCCTTTCAGAGACTACGGGTTGGAATATAAGAGGATGTAGCCCGCCGTGGCTCCGGCCGGCGTCTTCACTTTCAGCACGCCCGACCAGCCGGACGGATTCGTGGCACCCATCAGCTCGGCGAGGCGGTAGCCGTTGCCGCTGCCACCAGCGAGGATTAGTTCGCCGCCGGCGGTGACCTCGAGCAGTCTGTGATCGGAGAGGTTCGAGCCGGGTCCGTAGACGCGTAGCGGCGACTCCGCGTTGTCTTTCGCCGAAATCACCACAGCGCCGCATGCAACGCCTGCAGCAATGTTACCCGTCTGGAACGCCCACGTACGGGCGTAGCCGTTCTTCGGATCGTTTCCCTGCTGCAGGCACGCTCCCCACAGGTAGATGGCTCCGCTCGTCCAGTTATCACCGTTCCCAGCGAACTGGCGAACGACGATCCACAGCCCGGTCTGCCCGCCCGCCAGCGTGCCGGTGATCTTGAACCGCTGCCACGCCGTGGTGAGCGTTATGCTTGTGGGGCCCGCGAGATAGCCAGCATAGGCGTTGTCCACGATGGCGACTGAAACCTGCTTCGTTCCGGACGCGACCTTCGCCCACACGTAGAACGTGTACTGGCCTGCGGACGCCAGGCCCGCAATCTGCTGCTGGATGACCGGCGTCGCGGTCACCGCCGTGATCGTGTCCGCGGTCGTGTTGCCATCCGGCGCTGGTGTGGTGTCCGCAGTGGCCGAGCAGGA
>JAPKZC010000103.1:5695-9660 GCA_026394025.1 Candidatus Solibacter sp. | reverse complement strand
GTGCTGCAGACCGGCACGCAGCAGCGGTCCATGCCGATCAATATCTACGCCAGCAAGCTGGTGGCAAGCGGCAAGATCGGCAAGATCGAAAAGGTGACGGTGTGCAACTTCCTGGCGCCCGAGAAGTGGACACCGAAGCCGGCCGAGCCCATGCCGGAGGGTCTGGACTGGGATCAGTGGTGCAACCAGACGGAGCTGCGTCCGTATCATTCGCAACTCCATCGCGGCTGGGCGCGCTGGTGGGACTACGACGGCGGCGGGCTCTCCTGGGGCGTCTCGGGATGGGGTACCCACTCGCTCGACCAGGTACAGGCGGCGCTCGGCACGTCGCTCACCGGGCCGGTCGAAATCGCGCCCGCTGGACCCGGTCCGAAGGCCGTGGTGGCGATGAAGTACGCCAACGGCACGGTGGTGAGCCTGGAGCAGGAGATCATCCAGGACCACCAGCAACTGGGCGCCATCTTCCAGGGCTCGAACGGCCGCATCCAGATCCTGCGCGGCGACTTCGTGACGGACCGTCCGGAGTTCAAAAAGAACGCACCTGACATTACCAAAGAAGGCCCCGGTGAGGACGTATTTCACCTGCAGAACTTCTTCCAGTGCATGCGCACGCGCAAGAAGCCGAACGCCGACGTCGAGATCGGCCACCGCTCAAACACCGTGTGCCATCTGGTGAACATCGCGCGCGACCTGGGCCGCACCGTGCGTTGGGACCCGAAGGCGGAGAGGTTCCAAGGCGACGCCGAGGCCAACGCCATGCTGGCGCGCCCGCGGCGCCAGGGCTTCGAGTTGCCCAAGATCACCTGAGGCCATCGCCATGAAGAAGCCCCCCGACCAGCTCTACGCGGAGCGCCTCCACCGCTACGTCACGGCCATGCGCAACGGCATGCCGGACCGCGTCCCCCTACGGCCCTTCGCGGCGGAGTTCGCGGCGCGCTACGCCGGGTACACTTGCCAGGAAGTGACCCACGACTACCACAAGGCCTTCGAAGCCGTCATCAAGTGCTGCCACGATTTCGACTGGGACGCCGTGGTGCCCAACATGGTCTACGTGTGGACCGGGCTAACGCAGGCGATCGGTCTGCGCTACTACGGCATTCCCGGCATCGACGTCGGTCCCGACGTGGCCTTTCAATATCGCGAGCCCACCGAGCAGGCGGCCTTCATGAAGCGGGAGGAGTACGACGAGCTGATCGCCGATCCGGTCCGGTTCCTCTATGAAACGTGGCTGCCCCGGGTCTCGACCGAGATCAGCCCCAAGGGCCAGCCCGCGACCATGCGGCACAACCTTTCGTTCGTCAAGGGCGGGATGTCGATGCTCGGCTACTTCAACGCTTTCGGCCCGCAGATCGAGCGGATGCGGCGCGAGTGCGGCACGGTCTCCTCGATCTGCGGCATGCTGAAGGCGCCGCTCGACATCCTGGCCGACAAGCTGCGCGGCTACATCGGGCTGGCGTTCGACCTCATGGAGATTCCCGAAAAGGTGCAGAAGGCGTGCGAAGCCCTGATGCCGCACCTCGGGTACATTGCCCTCACCGGCGCCGACCCGGAGCGCCAGATCCCCATCCCCATCTGGATGCATCGCGGCTGCGTGCCGTTCATTTCGCGCCGACACTTCGAGACCATCTACTGGCCCACCCTGAAGCCCATCGTGGATGCACTCTGGGCACAGGGCAATCAGACGCTCTTCTACGCCGAAGGCAAGTGGGGCCCGCACCTGGAGCGCTTCGCCGAACTGCCGGCGGGATCCATCATTTACCACATCGACCGCGACAACCCGCAGCACGCCCACGAAGTCCTGGGTAAGAAGTTCTGCCTCTCGGGCGGCGTGCCCAACGCGCTCCTGATGATGGGGAATCCGGTCGAAGTAAAGGCGCACTGCCGCAAGCTCATCGAGACCATCGGCGCCGAAGGCGGCTACATCATGGACGCCAGCGCCATCATGCAGAACGACGCCACCATCGAGAATCTGCGGGCGATGACGGAAGCGACGATCGAGTACGGCGTCTACCGGTCGCCCTCCTCACCGTCGCCGCCCCTGGCCAGGTTGTCCGGTACACCCGGCCTGCCCGGATGGGCGACATCGCCGCGCCCCCGGCCCGGCGTGTGCTTCCCCTGGGAAGAGAAACTAAAGGAACTGCCGCCGATCGTAGGCGACCCTCACCTTCCCGAGCGCATCTGGAATGACGCCGAGGGACTCGCGTATCTCTACATCTGGCACCTCCTCCTGAGCTTCTAGGCTCGTCAGAGGGGCACGCTGTTGTCGCGACTGTCGGGCCACATGGCCCGCCCGGTGGCCGGCGGGAGTCCCCGTTAATTCCGTATCAGGGAGCCACCGGCGCGTCCCTCTCGGACCTTCGAACCACAGCCCGGATCTGGGCAGCCCATTTGAAGCCCATTTGAAGCCCATTTGAAGCCGACGTAGCGCAGGTTCATGGGTTCGCGGCTGGGCACCCAACGCAGATCGCCAGGGTGGTTGCTGGTGAGGCGGTTGGAATCAAGGAGCCGGATACCGGGCACGCCGCGTCAATTCACCAAAGCCTGGTAGACGGCATTCGAGAACTTCTGCTGGATGTCGGAGCCGCTGGGCATGAGTTGCATCATGAAGACAACCACCAGGTGGTCAGCGGGGTCCACTTCGTAGGTGCTTCCATATGCGCCTCCCCAGCCGAAGGTGCCGACCGCGGCCATACCCTTGGCGCCGTAACGTTCCACCACCTCGAAGCCGAAACCGAAGCCCAGGCCCGTGCTGGAATGCAGTCCGCCGGATTGGTTCGTCATCATCAACTGGACGGTACGGTTGCCAAGGATGCGAACGCCGTCGAGGACGCCGCCGTTGCGGATCATTTCCAGGAAGCGCGCGTAGTCGTGCGCGGTGGAAAGCAGTCCCGCGCCACCCGCGAAGCTCTTGCGGGGACCGTCCACATAATGCCCCTGACCTTTGGAGCCTTCGGGCGCGCGCACGAAGGTTCCACCGGGGCCCGTGGCGTAGACGGCGGCCAGGCGATCGCGTTGGGCGGGAGGCAGAAAGAAACGGGTGTCCTTCAGGCCGAGAGGCTCGGTGATACGGGTGCGGATGAATTCGTCGAGTGGCATACCAGATGCCTTCTCCACCACGCAGCCAAGGATGTCGGTATTGTAGCCGTAGACGTAAGCCTCGCCCGGTTGGGCGACAAACGGGAGCGTGCCGAGCCGCTCCATGGTCTCGCAAATAGGCTCCTCCTTATCGGCGGTATACCATCCGTTGCCGGCGGCGGGTCCGAGTCCCTTGGCCTGATAGAGAGCCGCCACGTGGGCGTCGGTTCCGTAGGAGATACCGGCCGTATGGGTCAGCAGGTCGGCGATTGTGATGCGGCGCTTGGCGGGAACGATGTCGATGCCGGCGGCGGTCTTCACGGCCACCGTGGTCTTGGCGAACGTCGCAATGAAGTCGCTAACCGGTTCGGTAATGCCGATCTTGCCTTCTTCCATCAGGGCCAGCACGGCGGTGCTGGTGAACGCCTTGGTTTGCGACGCGATGCGGAAGATGGTGTCCGATGTCATCTTGCGGCCGGCTTCCTTGTCAGCCCAACCGAAGGCTCGCTCGTAAGCCGGTTTGCCGTCTTGGAGCACTAGTGCCACTACCCCGGCGACGCGGTTGTCGTCGATGTACTTCTGCAGGACGCGATCGACGCGCTCGAGACGGTCGGCGGAAAGGGAAAACGCGGGTTTCGGCGACGGCTGCCCGTAGGCGCCAAAAGTCAGAACCAGAAGGAGGAGTGAAAATCGCATGCGTTCTTTATTCTAAATCAGGGAACCGCCACCGGCGCGTCCCTTTCGATGCCACGGCCGAACTGAAATCGGCCGAGGCGATGGGCGACGTTGCCCGATGCCACAACAGCCCGGCCCGCTGTCGTGGTTGCGGCTTCCGCCAGGATTGCCGGGATTCCCTGGCTTCTGCATAGGCAGCATGGGCCCGGGCCGCG
>JAPKZC010000103.1:3667-5612 GCA_026394025.1 Candidatus Solibacter sp. | reverse complement strand
TCATCCAATGCGACAATTGTTCCATGGCAAAGCGACGCAAGGCTTGCGCAGAGTGTCGGTGCGACGAACCGGTGCACGCCAGCGGGGCACTCTGCCAGCGCCACTCCGAGGAAGCCGAACGAAACCTCCACCGCTTCATGGAGGCATCGAACGTGCTACATACTAGTCGAATCGACGGTGAGTACATCGGTCCAGGCCCGTTGCGGGATGAGCTTCATCGCATTCAGGACTGGTGGCGCCAGGTCTGTGCCGCAGACAAAGCCGGCCGGGAGCATCCAGTATTGAAGGACGAGACCCGGTTCGGCGGAGACTGGTGCATTGCCATTGCCCAGGAGATCATCGACGCTGAGCGCGACCGTCGCGCCGGGAAACCGGCGGATACCGAACTCCGCAAATATCTGCGGGACGAGACATGGAAGCGGTTCGAAAATCTGGAGCGCGGGCTTATGAGTAACGGGGTCAAGCGTCCCGGAGGCCGCTGCTGAATCCCCCCTGCTACCGTATCGCCACCCCTGCCCGTATCACGCGCAAACCGTTGATCTGTGCTCGGGCCGAAGTCGATGGCCATCGCGACAGCTACCGATATTGCCGCACAACGTTCCATTTCGGCAAATGGGAGGGACCGTCATGACCGATCTGCGACACGCGACTTGGGAGGTGGATTGCTCAGAGCTCCGGCCGCAACCATCGCCCGGCCCGCTGCGGCGATGGCGCGACTGATCGACCGCGCCCGAGCTTATCCAACCGCCTTGCTCGCTTGGGCGAGAACGCCGCGCATATACTCGGCGGCGAGTTGGGCGTTCTTGTCGACGAAATCGATCCCGACGGTGTGGCCATCGACGACAGGCAGCGGATGGCACAGCTCAAATCCGGCGTAGCCTTGATAGCCGATGTCGTACAGACCCAGCGCTTCGGCCAGGGCCTTCTCATCGCCTTTGACAGTGATACCATTCGGGCCGCGGTCGTACTCGCCGCCGAAGTGCCACAGCGTTTGCAGCGAGCCGACTTCGTTGACCGCCTTGCGAACGGCACTCTCGTCCAGTCCGTGCTCAAGACGGGCGTCGAAGCAGATCTTGAGATGGGGAGAGGCGACCTCCTTCGCCATACGGAGCGTATCCGCATAGCCTTTGATAACGGGCGGGTGGTTCTGCAGCGCCAGAGTCACGCCGCAATCGCCGGCGATGGCAGCGGCTTCGACGAGGTTCTGGCGGCACCAGGCCCAGGTCTGCTCGTCGGTGAAGCCGGTGTGCTCGGCCTTCCAGACGGCCTGCGCGATGTCGTAGCGGCCGCCGCCGGTGGGCAGGAGAGTGACACCAGGCCAGGCAAGAAAGACGCGCACGATCTTCGCGCCCAGGTCGGAGGTCATGCGCGTGAGGTCGCGAAGGTAAACCAACTGGGCCTCGCGATGCTCGGGGATGGGGCTGCTGAAATCGTTGTTGCCGGCAACGGCGTAGATCTCGGTGCCTTGATCGGCGGCGAGCTTGCGGATTTGCTGGCAGCGAGCCTTGGGCAAGTCGAGCGGATTGCCGTGAGGGCGTTTGCCGTCAATCTCGACGCCCTCGTAGCCGAACTTCCTGGCACGGCTGATGACCTGCTCAACGGTAAGGGCATCGCCGCGGTACCAAACGCCTCCGTAGGTGATGCTGTATAGGCCGACTTTGATGTGTGCGCGCGGCACGGCGGCCGCCGGGAGGGCGCCGGCGGCTAGGGTGGATTGCACGAAACGGCGGCGGGAGACGGTACGGGTCATGGGGCCTCCTACGGTCCTATTATGTCATTCGAGGTGCGACGCCGTGGCGATCGCAGGTCAACGGTCATTAACAGCGTTTTCGAAACCATAGACGAGTCCGGCGATAACGACCGGAAATACCACCAGCATGGTGCCGCACCAGGCGAGCCGAAGGGAATCCGGAAACACCGGCATGGCGGTTTCTTCAGCCCAATC
>JAPKZC010000103.1:2519-3620 GCA_026394025.1 Candidatus Solibacter sp. | reverse complement strand
TTCAGCCCAGTCTTCTTGCCGTGGATTCGGGGCCTTCTTCGGCATCCCATCAATTGCCTGCGGCTGGCACCTCCTTAGCGTGCCATGTCCGAGCGGACGATCCGTACGCCAAATACCGACGGCGTCGATCTGCCGTTTGCGGCTTCGAATCGCACGGTGACCTTAGTCTTGTTGGCGATCAAATCCGCGGGGATCCGGTACTCGACATCGAAGAAGCGGATTTGCTGCTCGGGACTGCGCCGCGCTCCGGTTTGTTCGCCGGCTTTCCTGCCGTCCACCAGCACGTCGCAGGCGCTCGGTCCGCGATTCTCATTGCTGTAAGTAACAATCAACGTCATCGGGTGCGCGGGATCGACAGGCAAGTCGTAGGAAAACCACTTTGTTGCGGCTCTGCCATTGCGATCCTCCACTCGCACCGGAGAGCTGCCTTCCCCTTGCTGGTTGGTATCGCGCTCCGCCTGCATCTGACCGGGTTGCGCAAAGGCGATTGTCGCCGCTTCCAACTTCTTCTGCTTTTCTTCCCGGGCCCGATAGTCGGTCTCCCGTTTGGTCCACTCCACCGGAGTATACATGTCCCAATAAACGGCATACCGTCTGCGAGGGACTTGGTAAAACGGGACGAAGTCGATCTCCTGCTTCAGCCCGGCGCCCGTGGTGCGGAATGTGCCCGGTTTGCCGGCAACCGGCTTCAACCAGTCCGCCACCGGCTGCCCGGGCGCCACCAATACCGGCACTTCCGGCCCGGCGGCGCGCCCGCCGCCCGCGGGCCCCAGGTCTCCCGCGAGTACCAGCGGTCCCCACATCACCGCGAAGCGATTGGGATTGTCGGCAAGCGCCTCTTTGCGAAGCGTCTTGGGCATGACGAGTTCGACCTTGTCTCCCGCTTTCCATGTCCGTGCAATCTCGACATACGAACCCGCTGGGGCAACCGTCCTCATCACACTGCCGTTGATTTTGACGCTGAATCCATTGCCCGCCCAGAACGGACGGCGCAGCGCCAGCGTGAACCGTCTCGACGCTTGCGGCGTGACATTGACGGTCACCGTCTGCCCGATGGGCAGGTCGGTGGCAACCTCAAGCTTTACGCCGGCGGATTTCCAC
>JAPKZC010000103.1:0-2468 GCA_026394025.1 Candidatus Solibacter sp. | reverse complement strand
GGATTTCCACTCGGCTCTGGAAGGCGCGTAAATGTTCACCCAAAGCTTGTCTGGGGATTCGTAGTAAAGTCCGTCCGCGTGGAGTGCATGGCTCTCCATCGCCGACCCCACGCAGCAGGTAAAGGATTGGAATTTCCCCTGATATTCGTGTTGCACGCCGCGGCCCACAGGCACCATGTAGCAGACCCGCCCGTCATCCGGATCCTGAGATGCCAGAATGTGATTGAACAGCGCGCGCTCCTGATAGTCGGCATTCCGGATATCTGTTTGCAGGGAAAACAGCGTACGCGCCATTTTGATCATGTTATAGACGTTGCAGGTCACGGCTGTGCGCCCGTCCACCATGTCCGACAATTGGTCCGGCTGTCCAAAGTACTCGTTCCTCGTGTTGCCGCCCGTGGCGAACGTGTGGTGTTGCGTCACCTCGTTCCAGAAGTACTTTGCCGCCGCGCCTTCGATTTGGTTCCCGGTGTACAAATACACTTTCAATGACCCATAAAGCTTGGGGATCTGGGTGTTCCCATGGATTCCGGGAAGAATGTCCTTCATCTCAGCCAACCGGTCGACAATCGCCACGTGATGGAATTTGCCGGCCAGCGCCAGCCAGCGTCTGTCGCCCGTATCCGCAAACAGATCGGCGAACACCTCGTTCATTCCGCCAAACTCCGTGGCCAGCATTCGCTGGATCTGCTCATCGCTGAGCGGCGCCAAAATGCGTTCCGCCCATGCCGAAAACTTTATCTCGACGTCCAGGGCCGTGCGGTTCCCCGTGCAGCGGTAGGCGTCGCGGAGGCCGGCGTAGATCTTATGCTGGACGTACCACGGCGACCACATGCCGTTCAGGTCGAAGCCGCCGGAACGGATGATGCCTTTGCTGAGCTGCTCAAAGAGGGACTTTCCGTCCACCCGGTCCTTATCCATAAGGGCGCCCACATAGCCGTCGGCCTGGGCATCCTGGATGAGCTTCAGCTCGTTGACGATGTAGTCCGCGCGTTCTTTGAAGCGCGGGTCGCCGGTGGCCGCCCATGCCAGGCTGACACCGGAAAGATAATGCCCCGCGATGTGTCCGGTGAGCTGCCGGCCATCCCCATCCCATCCGCCGTAGCCTTGCGCTCTGGGCTCCAGCTTGGCGCTCCGGCGCAAGAACGCCAGCATTCGATTGGGTTCGAGCGCGAGAAGGTACTCGAGCTCGAGATCCTGCGCATGTTTGAGCGGTCCTCCCGTCAATCGGACGCTCTCTAACGGTAAGGCGCGCGCTTTGACGAGGCGCAATTCGGATTCAATCGCAGGGTTGCCCGCCTGCGCCAGTGCAGACGACGGGACAAGCGCAGCAGCGAAGACAATGAGCACGGCTTTATTCAAGGAAGGGTCTCCATTCTCAACAAGAAAAGGGCTCGATTCAGTGTAACGATTCCCGGAGAGTTCGACTCCCGCCGCCAGTTCCGGTGACTGGGCGGCCGCCTACCGCCGGGTGAACCTCACGTTCGCGCCGGTTGCGGAAACCGGAATGTCGACCCGGATCCCCGATGGCGTCCGGACAGGCTGAAGGCGCCGGTTGTCCGCCGTCACTTCATAGGTGGCATCGCCGGCGGTTGTGATTTCGAGCTGCGTGTGATGAGCCTCGCCGGAACGGTTCTCGACCTTGAAGTCAACTCTGGCCAGGGAGTCGGCGACCGTGATCGGCTGGCCCTTCGCGAAGCCGTCGCGATCGAACACCAGGCCGAGTTTCCGGCCGCCGAGCAGGACGTGAAGACGCGCCCGCAGGCCGTCTTTGGGGACGATCTCCAGGGTGGCGTTCCGTTTCGTGAGATCGCCGCCATATGCGATGAGGCCGAACAGAGGATCGTCTGTAACGACTGTGGCGGCGGTGCGCAAGCCGCCGTTGAAACCGAGGTCGATTTCGCCGGAGTACCACCAGGAACCGCGTCCCATTTCCTTGTTGCCGAGCCAGGCGCGGCCCCAAGGGCGAACCTCGAATCCTCCGCCCGCGGCGCCATCGTTTTCCTTACCCGGAAACCAATAGCCGTAGTTCGATTCCGCGGTGCCCGAGTTGACCAGCGCCCAGGAACTCAAGTACGACGCGTAGCCGAGCCTCAGATACGGCGTGGGGTTTTTGGCATAGTTCAACGCGTAGTCCTGCACCGCCCAGCCGCCCATCTGCGCCATGTAGCTGAGCAGGTAGTTACCGTTGCCGCTACCGCGATAATCGCTGCCCATCCAGTAATACGCCGGCTCCAGCCAGCCGCGGCTGCCGATGTTGATGCGAGTCTGCTTCTCCAGAAACGCTTCGACGGCGTCCCTGGGCGCGACGCCCGGATGGTCCATGGCGTACCTGGCGAGGGCGTGAGTGGACTCGTAGCCCGTGGAGTCAAACGCGTATTCCGAGGCAAAAAGATTCAGCTTCTCCGTAATGAAGTACCTGGCCTTCCTCTCCCAGTGCCCGCGCAGCGTATCGGCCTGGTCTTTGC
>JAPKZC010000381.1 GCA_026394025.1 Candidatus Solibacter sp. | reverse complement strand
TCACGCTGCTGATCTGCCCGGAACGGTCGATCGATTCCTTGCGCACGCGCACCCATTCCTCGTCCGCCCCAAATGCCGCCCAAGCCTTCTCGCGGGCCGCCAGCGTATCGAAGGGGATCAGATAAGTCAGGTTGGGCCGGTTGGCGCCGAAGACGGTTGTCGTGTAAAGAATCGGATGAACGCCCGAGCGGTGGAAGATCTTGATCTCGGCGCCGGAAAACCGCTGGTGGAGGGCTTTGTTCTGACGGGCCGTCGGCGAGTGATAGACGCGCAGTTCGAAGATCCGCGGCGCGGCCGGCGGCTTCTCGGGCGCGGTGATCTCGGGCGAATAGTCGGTGGCTTCGAGGAGAGAGGCGCTCGCCGAGACGTACGGCGCTTCGCCCGTCTCCCACTGGTCGAAGGCACGGCTGAACTCCTTATCCGCAAACAGCGCCTTCGAAATCGACCAGACCTGCTCGGGCGATTCCAGGCCGAGAATCACCGCAACCTGCGGCATGTGCGGAGCCATCACCGCTTCCAGGAAAATCTTGGGACCCTTGTGGATTCGTCCCATCGCGGGCAGCAGCGCTTTGGAAAAGAACTCGTGGATGCGAGTGGGCTGTGTACCCTGTTCCAGAAAGAACTGTTCGAGCACGTAGAAACGGGTGCGGGGGGCCTCCGCGGCACTGGCGGCGAGGCCTGCCGGCAGCAACGCCGGTACGCCCCCCAGGAACTGACGGCGATCGAGTATCATGCGCCCATTATATGTGCCTGCACAGGTTTCAGCGAGTCGAGGGTTATCGCTGCTTCAGCATCTCACGAGCGCAGTTGAAGCCGGGGGCGCCGCAGGCTGGTCAGGTAGGCGGCGTTGGAGACGCGATAGCCCGGCCAGATCTCTTCGGTGACCGCGCACCCGCCCAGCAGTTCGCGCCGTTCCAGCACCAGCACCTTGCGCCCGCCGCGCGCCAGATAGGCTGACCGAAGCGGGGCGTCACATAGATGGACGAATCGGACCCCTGGTCAGGCAGCGTATCGGATGACTTCCAGTTCGGCGGACCCATCTACCGCGGCGAGGAGTTGATCGACCCGCGACATCGTCGGCTGTTCCAATTCGGTATCCCCGCACTGGCGGCACTGAAGTACCGGGAGCGACCGGAGGATCACGATCGAGGAATCACCGATTTTGAAGGGCAGATCCGTGACCCGCGACTCCAGTAGTCCACCGCAGATTCGGCACCTCATCTGTTCCTCCTCAAACGCAGTCCCTCGTCCCAATCCTCAGGGTCGGGAGTGTACATGGTAACGATTCGGATATTCGCACCCTCTACATCCGTTGCGATCTGTCATGGAAGATGCACCCTTCGGACTCGCCCCTAACGAGAAAACTAGGCAAGTATTTGTCTTGCGGGTACGCTTCGAGGATCTCCAGCGTTGCCATCGCGTTGCGAATCATCCCGCCGGTTAGTGCGCGCTGCTGAAGCCGCATGGTCACGTGATACGTCCAGCGGACGCGCCCGTGTGCCGCCCCGGCTGGAAGTGGAGAAAGCGCTCTTCCGTTAAGATAACGGAGAGAGCACGTGAAGAAATCAAGAAAGCATTACACCGGCGAAGAGAAAGTCGCCACTTTGAGGCGACATTTGCTGGAGCAGGAGCC
>JAPKZC010000067.1 GCA_026394025.1 Candidatus Solibacter sp. | reverse complement strand
CCTCAAGGAGAATGTCCTCGATCCCGACGCGTTCGTCATGGCAGTGCGCAGTCTGGCGGGTACCCAGACGGCGCGCAAACGCCGCGATGTGGCCCTCATTCTGCCCGATTTCAGCGCCCGCATTTCCGTCTTGGATTTCGACTCGTTCCCCAAAGACCCCGCGCAGCAGGCCTCCCTCATCCGCTTCCGCCTCAAGCGCAGCGTGCCCTTCGATGTGGAATCCGCCGCCATGAGCTACTGGGCGCAGAACGGCGAGAAGGGCAAGACCGACGCCGTCGTCGTCATGGCCCCCCTCGAAATTGTCTCGCGCTATGAATCCCCCTTCCGCACCGCCGGAATGAATCCCGGCATGATCACCACCTCCTGCCTCGCCGCCTTGGAACTTGCCCCGGAGGCCGGCCTAAGTGTCCTGGCCAAGCTCACCGGACGCGTCCTCACCGTCGTGGTGCGCGAGAAGATCCAGCTCAAACTGGTGCGCTGCCTGGAATTGCCCTCCCCGGATTTGGAGGATATCGCCTCCGTGCTGGTGTGCCCACCTTCGTCTATATCGAAGACAATCTGGGGCGCCGCGCCGAAAAATTGCTACTCTGCGGGTTTGGCGCCTTGACCGCTGAGGCGGAGAGCCGCTTCGCCGAAGAACTGGGCGTCGAAGTGGAGCCGCTGCGGTCGCCGCTCGGCACCCCGGGGGAGAATAACGCCGGACTGCTCGGGTATCTGCGGTCCATCGCCAAAAACAATTGAAATGAAGATCCCCATCAATCTCGCCAGCCAGCCTTTCCGGCGCGACCGTGCCATGCTCGTGGCCTCCGTCGCGGTGGCCGTACTGCTGGTGGCTTCGCTCGCCGCCCTTGTCATGCTCGCTAACGCCGATAGCGCGCAACTTGCCGACGTGCGCAAGGATGTCAACCAACTGCGCGCCCAGATCGCTGCTGCCTCCAAACAGCAGGCCGATTTCGAGGCCGTCGTCCGCAAGCCCGAGAACGCCCAGGTCCTCGAACTCAGCGTCTTCCTCAACACCCTGCTCAGCCGCAAGGGAATCAGTTGGACGCGCATTCTCGCCGACCTCGAAAGAAACATGCCGGCCAACGTCAGGGTGCTCAATATTCAACCCTACGTCACCGGACGCAACCAGGTGATCCTGAGCTTGCAGGTGGGCTCCGAGGGCCCCGAGCCGGTCATCATGTTCTACAAAGCCCTGGAGGGTTCGGACTTGTTCGGAGGCGTCACCCAGAATATCTACCAGCCGCCGTCCCAGGCGGAGCCCTTGTACCGCTATCGCTTTACGGTGAACTATGCCCAGAAACTTTAACCTCCCTGCGACGCGCAACCGAGCCGCGACCGTGCGGGAGCGCTCTTACCCTGCGGCACAGGCGGTGTTCCATGCGGCTTAACCTCGCCTCCCTCAAGTGGAAGGATCCCCGCGTCGCCATGCGCGCGGTTCTGGGTGTTCTTCTGCTCGCCAACCTGGTGGCTGCCGTCGTGGCGTTCAAACCCTTTGGCGGAGGCGCCGACGATCTGCGCCGTGACCGCAACGTCCTCCAACAACAACTCGCGCAATTGCAGAAGCAAGTCGCCAAAAACAAGAAACTGGTCGAAAAGGTCGAGACCGCGCGCAGCCAGGGCGACCAATTCCTGGCCAAGTACTTCACCGAGCGTCGCGTCGTGACCTCCACCATCCAGGGCGAACTCGTGCAAATTGCCAAGGACGCCGGCATCACCTACCAGCCCACCACCTGGACCCAGGAACCCATCGAAGGCTCTGACACCCTTGCCATGATGACCATCAACGCCGGATGCCAGGGAACCTACGCCGCGCTCTCCAAGTTCGTCAACCTGGTGGACAAGTCGCCGCGCTTCCTGATCATCGAAAGCATGGTGGCCGCCCCCCAGCAGACCGGACAGATTCTCAACGTAACGGTCAAAGTGGACACCTTTGTGAAGGAACAGGGACTCGCCTCTTCCCCCGAACCGGAAGTTGCCGCGCCGGCCGCCGCGCCAGGGGCCGGACTATGAAGCTCGGTACCGAAGACAAGAAGAAGGTCTACGCGCTTGCCGTGCTCGGCCTAGTCGCGGCCTACTTTGTCTACACCAACCTCCTCTCCGATTCCTCCACCCCCACCGCCGCGCCGAAATCGGCCGCGGCCACGGAGCGGGAACGCATCGTCGATGAGAC
>JAPKZC010000868.1:17144-17474 GCA_026394025.1 Candidatus Solibacter sp. | reverse complement strand
TTCCTAACCCGCTGACCCATGTTCACTTAGGCCATTCCGGACCTCTCCCGCCGCCCTTGTTTTCCGCGGGCGTGTGCCATCTTAAGAGGTGGGGCAGTCGTCCGGCCTCTCCCAAAAGCGCCAGGGACGGCAAGTTGAGACAAATTTGTCTCACTTTGCAACGCAAAGTATCAGTGTTTTCAATAGAACCCATCGAAAACATGAGACATCGATGTCTCACTTCCGCGTGGGTCCGGCTGAATTGGTGGAAAATGTGCCCTGCTCGCCGCTTGGAGTTGCGGCGGCGAGCAGGGCGAGCGGGCAGAGAATGAAGAGGAATTTTGCCAAGAT
>JAPKZC010000868.1:4351-17134 GCA_026394025.1 Candidatus Solibacter sp. | reverse complement strand
AGCTGATCTTCACGCCCATCTGCATACCGCGCGCGCCGCCATCCACTCCGGTGATGTAACCGTAGTTGGCGTTAGAGACGTCGGTGGTGGGCCGGCTGAACTGCGGCGTATTGGTGACGCTGAACGACTCGGCGCGGATCTCCATTTTCATCTTCTCCGTGAAGTTGAAAATCTTGAAGATGGAAAGATCGGCGTTGAAGAAGCCGGGTCCGGAGAAGGTATTCCGTCCCGAGCTTCCGAAGCGAACGCCGGTGGGCTGCACAAAACTGGCCTGCGAGAACCAGGGGCTTCCGCCCTTGGCCGGCGTATTGATGCCATACAGTATGGTGACGTCGGCCACCTGGTCGGCTGTCTGAGCGGCGCCCGGGGTGTTGAGCGCGGTACCGTTGGCCCCGAAGGTCATGGGCAGGCCCGTCATGAGCGTGAGAATGCCGTTGATCTGCCAGCCGCCGATAGTCTTGGCGACCAACCCGCGATTGAGCCACTTCTTCCCGACGCCGAACGGCAGATCGTAGACATAGCTCTGCACGAACGTCTGATGCCGGTCCCAATCCGTGCGTGCGTAGCTGCGGCGAGGATTGATGTAGTTCCAGATGTTGCCATCGTCGCCGGTTTGGAAGCCCATCCCGCGGCTGAGGCTATACGAGGTCGTGACCGCCAGGCCGTTATTGAAACGGCGGTTCAACTTCACTTGCAGGGCGTTGTACGAGGAGGAGTATCCCTTGAAATAGACAACGGTATCGGCGGTACGCTTGAACTGCTGATAAAGGGGACGGCCATTCACACCCGTACCCATCTGGTCGGCGGTGTTCGGCACATTGAGGTTGTAGTTGGCGGTAGTGCGCACGCCGTGGTTGCCGACGTAGGCAACGTCCAGCGTGAAGTGCAGCGGCAGCGAGCGCTGGACTGAGAAGTTCCACGATTGCACGTTGGGGTTCTTATAGTTCAGCGGTATCACTTGTATGCTCTGCGTAAGCGACGGGTTGGTGATGATCCCGTTGGTGGGGATCACGGCCAACTGGGGGGCCGGGAAGCCGGAGGCCATGGAGAATACGCCGCTAGGGGTAACTCCGGGCGCGTAGGCGTTGGCGCCAAGGGAGTACTGGTTGTTCTGCTTCACCGGAAAATTGTACGCGTAAGTGTTGTCCGGGAACGGCGTATAGCTGACGCCGAAACCGGCGCGGAGCACCGTGGCACTATTCAAGCGGTAAGAGATTCCCAAGCGGGGCGCAAAGTACTTCCAGTTCTTTTGCATACCCATATTCATGGGATTGCCGCCGATGCCGGCGAGAACCAGGGTGTTGTTGGTCGGGTTGTAGTTGGAGAAGCCGCCCGGGAACCTCGGTGTGGGCGGCGGGTAGAACTCCCAGCGGAGGCCGAAATCGAGCGTCAGCTTGGACGATACCTGCCACTTGTCCTGCACGAAGGCGAAGAACTGATGGCCGCGCAGAGCCGGAAAGTATGCCGCGATGTCGCGACCGCCGTCCGAGGGCTGATCGAGCAGGAAGCTGGCCATGTTATTGACCGTTCCGGTTTTGGGAGCCGTGCCGCCGGCGCCGGGATTGAGCGAGGTCTGCGCGGTATTGAAGTTGAACAAGCCGCGAGGGTTGATGGTCTGGGTTTGCAGCAGGTCGTCGCGCAGACGCCGATAGTCCACGCCCCACTTGATGGTGTGGTTGCCAACCGTCTTGGTCCAGCTATTGACCACGCTGATGTTGGCTTCCGCGCGGTTCCACGGCAAACTGGCCGTGTAGCCAACCAGCGGGGTGCTGAATCCGCCGTTGATATTGATGCTGGCCAGACCGCTGGTCCACGAATCGATATTGACGCCCGGAATGCCGATGTCCTTGGAGGCGGTGGTGCCGTAATCCGTTTGGAGCGCGTCGTTGCGATAGTGGGCCACGCCCACGCGGAACTCGCTGATCAAGGTGGGCGAGAAGATGCGGTTGTAGTTGATGCCCATGCTATAGGTCTTCTGAATGCTCGTCCCCTGGAATGCGCTTTGCGCGAAGCCTCCGGCCAGACCGAAGATCGGCGCCTGGTACGTCACCGGACGGGAGTAGCTGAACCGCGCGCTCAGGCGGGCCTTTTCGGAGGCGGCGTCGTCCACCTTGACATCGAACGAGTTGGTGTCCTTGGTGTAAGGCAGCAGGGCGAAGTAGTTGTTGGTTGGGGCGGATTCACTGCCCCCCAAATTCGGAGCGGGCACCAGGTTCATGATCTTCGTCGCGATCGGGCTGATGCGGTTGGTGGGGATAATGTTGCCGCCAAACGGCGTGCGATTGGTGCCGTCCGCGTTCCCGGTGGCCGGGTCATACACCACCACTGGTGCAGCCAGGGTCAGCCCGGAACTCAGGTTGCCGCCGCGCCAACTGCTGGGCGGGATGGTGCCGAGGTTGGTGTTAGCCTGATGGTCCGTAACACGGAGAAAGTCGCCGAAGATGAAGATCTTGTTCTTCTTGATGGGGCCGCCGATGTTGCCGCCGAAATAGTTGTAGGCAAGATGTCCCACCGAAGCATCGAAGAAGTTGCGCGCATTCAGGCTGCTGTTGCGCAGGAACTCATAGCCGGCGCCGTGGAATTCATTGGTGCCCGATTTCAGAATCACGTTGGTATTGGCGCCGCTGGCGCGGCCCAGCGAAGCTTCGTAGTTGCTGGTCGAGACGTCCACGGCCTGAATGGCTTCCACCGGCGGAACCATAATCTGCAGCAGTCCGGTGCGCTCGTTATTGTCGATACCTTCGATCTGGTAGCTGTTCCCCTGCCGCATCTGTCCGTTGACATAGGTCTGTAGCGAACTCACGGCGTTGAAGAATTGCGAATGCTGGAAGCTTGCCCGCGTGGTACCGGGCACCAGGTTCAACAGCGACTGATAATTGCGGTTGGTGCCCAGGGGAAGGGACGCTGTCTGCACCGTCTCCAACTGCGCGCCGGTATCGGCACGGTCGGTTTGCAGCAGCGCCGGCGCGCCCGTCACTTCCACGGTTTCCGTGATGTTGCCGGGCGTCAACTGAACATCGATACGCGTGCTACTGTTGACCCTGAGCGCGATATCCTTGCGGGTTTCCTTCTTGAACCCGGATACCTCCACCGTGATTGAATACTGCCCTGGTGCCAGATCCGGAAACGTGTAGTTCCCGCTTTCGTTGGATTGACCGGATCGATTGACTCCGGTGTTGATTTCAGTGACCGTGACTTTGGCGGCGGGAACTATGGCGCCGCTGGAATCCGTGACCGTGCCGAGAAGCGTGGCGTTGACTGCTTGCGAATAGCCGAATCCGGCTGTCAGCAGCAACAGAGCGCACATGGCGCTGATCGTACGTAGACCTTTCATGAAGTAAACCCCCGTGAATTTGGATTGGGCAACGCAGCCCTGGGAATCCGAGACTTTCGCTTCAAATTATATTCGGGTGCACGCTTCAACACAAGCCTAAGTGAAAGATCTGATTGCACAAACTCATTTATTGACACCAGGATACGTGAATTCGTATTGACAGCGCTTTCAGCTCTCTCAATTCTCCGGAATTGCGGATTCGTTGTGGCGCATCCTTCCGCGATACCATACGTCTAAGGACCACGGATGCTGCGGGATTGTCTCTACGCCATACGGAATCTACGTCGAAGCCCGCTGTTCGCTCTCGTCGCCCTCTGCTCTCTTGCGCTCGGTATTGGGGCCAATAGCGCCGTGTTCACCATCGCCGACCAGGTGTTGCTGCGCCTGATCCCGGTGAAACACGCGCAACAGTTGGTCTCCTTCACCAGCCCGGGTCCGCAGAGTGGGATGGTCTGGGGCGAGAACCGCTTCTCCTATCCCATGTACCAGGATTTCCGCGACCACAACACCGTCTTCGATGGCGTGGCCGCGCGCTTCCCCACCGCCCTCAACCTCAGCTACAACAACCGCAGTGAGCGCATCCAGGCCGAACTGGTTTCCGGCACGTGGTTCGAGACGCTCGGGCTCACCACATCTCTGGGCCGTGGCCTCACTTCCGGCGATGATCGCCTTCCCGGCGCCCATCCCGTGGTGGTCCTCACCTACGACTATTGGAAGTCCCGCTTCAACGGCAACGCCGGCATGCTCAATCAGACTGTGCTGCTCAACGGTCACCCCATGACGGTGGTCGGCGTGGCCGCGCCCGGATATCACGGCTTCGACCCGGGCGCGCGAGTGGACGCTCTCGTGCCCACCATGATGAAGGCCGAAATGACGCCCACCTGGAACGGCCTCCAAGACCGGCGCGTGATCTGGCTGCAGCTCGTGGGCCGTCTCCGCCCCGGCGTCGCCGGGCGCCAGGCGCAGGCCAGCATGGAGCCTTACTATCACGGACTCCTCATCATGGAGTTAGCCACCATGAAGTTCCGCACGGAGCGCAGCCGCGGCGGGTTTGCCACTAAGCCGCTGATTTTCGTTCCGGCCGGCAAGGGCGTTTCCGGCCTGCGCGAGCAGTTCTCCGATCCGCTGCTCATTCTCGGCGGCATCGTCGGTCTGTTGCTGCTCATCGCCTGCGCCAACGTGGCCAACCTGCTGCTGGCGCGCGCCGCCGGCCGTCGGAAGGAGATCGCAGTCCGCCTGGCGGTAGGCGCCAGCCGGTTCGTGCTGGTTCGCCAGTTAATTGCGGAAAGCCTGGTACTCTCTCTCGCCGGCGGCGCTCTCGGAATTCTCTTCGCCTGGTGGACCGGCAGCGCGCTCCTGGGTCTGCTGGCGAATTCCGCGGACCTTCCGCTCACCGCCACTCCAGACCTGCGCGTGTTTGGGTTCACCTTCGGGCTCTCCCTTCTCACCGGCATCCTCTTTGGACTGGCCCCCGGATGGCAGGCCACCTCGCCGAAGCTCGGCCTCACTTTGAAGGACAACGCGGGCACCGTCTCCGCCAGCGGCGGCCCCGTCCGCCTGCGCAAAGCGCTGGTAGTTTCGCAAATGGCGCTCTCCCTGTTGATGCTGATTGCGGCGGCGCTGTTCGCGAGGTCGCTGCACAATCTGAACAATGTGGATCTGGGGTTCCGCCGCGAGCGGTTGCTCAGTTTTGCCGTAGACCCCTCCCTCGCAGGCTATAAGGCGGAGCGCATCCGCCGCTTTGCCGACGAGGTGCAGGCGCGCGTGGCAGCCACGCCCCGCGTACAATCGGCGTCGGTCGGCGCGGTCAGCGTCATCACCGGCGATCAGAACATATCGACCATCTTCATTGAAGGCCATCCGCCCAAAGAAGACGAAGACATGAATCCGTGGTTCGACACCGTCAGCCCTGGTTACTTCCGCACCATGGGAATCCCCCTGCTGGCGGGCCGCGATTTCACCGGGCGCGACCGCATCGGCGCCCCACGAGTGGCCGTGGTCAACCACGTTTTCGCCAATTACTATTTCAAGGATGAAAACCCCCTCGGCCGCCGTTTCGGCCTGGGGCGCGGAAGCAAAGCCGATATCGAAATCGTCGGTGTGGTGCGTGGCGCCAAGTACTCCAAAGTGGATGAGGAGATTCCGCGAGAGGTATACACGGCATTCGCGCAGGACGAGAACCCGAGTTCGCTGGTGGTCTACGCGCGTACCGCGGACGACCCCAAGACGGTCTTCGCGGCGTTGCGGCGCGAAGTCAACGGGCTGGACGCGGGGCTCCCCATCACCAGCCTGCGCACTATGGAAGATCAGATCGACGAGTCGCTCTCCGCGCAGCGCGCAATGGCCGGCCTGTCGACGTTCTTCGGCATTCTGGCCACCCTGCTGGCCGCCATCGGGCTCTACGGCGTTATGGCCTACACGGTCACGCGGCGCACGCGTGAAATCGGCATTCGCCTGGCCCTCGGCGCGGGCCGCGCCAGCCTGCTCAAACTGGTGTTGCGGGAGGTCGCGCTACTCACCGTAGCCGGCGTGGCGATCGCCATTCCGCTGGCGCTCGCGGTGACACGCCTGGTGCGCTCCGAACTCTACGGCATCGTCCCCAACGATCCGCTGAGTATAGCCGCGGCAGCGACGATGCTCGCCTCGGTGGCCCTGCTCGCCGGCTATATCCCGGCCGAGCGCGCCACCCGCATCGACCCAATCACCGCCCTACGCTACGAGTAGATCAGGTGCCGCGCCCGCCTTGCGCAGGCGCTCCGCAGTTCGACCGTATCCCACACTTATTTCGCGAAGCGCTTGAAGAACGAATCGTCTTTCCACCGGGGGCGCGCCGCGCTATCGGCCACGCGTTGCAGCAAGCTCACGATAATCCGATTGAACTTCGCCGCCGCTGCCTTATCCACCGGTTGATTCAGATCGTCGGACGGCTTGTGATAGCGGTCGCGGATAAAATCGTGGAAGACCTTGTCTTCCGGAGTGCCGAACTCGTAGCCGAACTTGAACGCCAGCGACGGCACGCCCTCGCGAATAAAGCTGTACTGGTCGCTGCGGATGAACCGGTTCTGGGCAGGTTCCTTATCGGCCTGCACCTGCACACCGTACTCCTGGGCCGCCTCGCGAATGGTATCGCCCAGCGTGGATTCCGCCAGCCCCTGCACCTCGACAAATTTCAGGTCGAACAGCGGCATGAACATGTCCACGTTGACATCGGCCACAATCTGCTTCCGGTCCACCGTCGGCCGCAAAGCGAAATACCGCGAGCCCAGTTCGCCCTTCTCCTCCGCCGCAACCGCCAGAAAGACGATCGACCGCTTGGGCTGCGCGCCGCTCTCCTTCATGATGCGCGCGATCTCCAGGATCGAGGCGATTCCCGAAGCGTCGTCCATCGCGCCGTTGTAGACCGTGTCACCATTGATCGCGCGTCCCACACCCATGTGATCCAGGTGCGCCGACATGACGACATACTCGTCCTTCAATTTCGGATCCGACCCCGGCAGCATGCCCACCACGTTCGGCGCCTCCACGGTGTCGCGCTTCACCGCCGCCTTGGTGCGCAGCGTGCCCACCAGCGGAAATTTGGGCAGCGGTTGATTCTCCGTGACGAGTTTCAGAATCTCATCCATGGTGTGGCCGCTCCCGGCGAAGAACTTATCGCCGCCGCGGCGGGTGATCGCGATCGCCACCTTCTGACCAACGGATTCCTGCAACTCCGCGTCGGCCAGCAGGAAGGCTTTTTGCGGACCGCGCCCCCCGCCCGCGCCGGCGGTATCCGCAGCGTCAACCGCGGGCGGTGTCCCAGCAGCGGCCGTGCCCTGTCCGCCGGCCGGGAGCGGCCGCGGATTCATGATAGTGGCGCTGCCGATGGCGCCGGCAGCCTTCAGGACCGCCCAACGTTCCGCCGCACTTCCCACGTGGCGGTCCCGTACTGTTGACGTAGACCGCGATCTTGCCCCGCAGATCGACACCTGCCAGATCGTCGTACTTGGCTTCGGGCACGCGCAGACCGTAACCCACAAACACCATGGCCGCATCCATGGCCGGCGCCAGGTCCGCGCGGCTGCTCTGGGTCGCGTCCAACCGTTCCAGCACCTCTTCCACTCCCCCGCGCACAATCGCGATGCTGGATTCCTCGTCCACCAGTTGACGCGTCTCGAACTTCACCAGTTGAAGATAGCCCGAAGTCCCAGCCGGCTTGAGTCCAAATGCCTCCATTTTTCCGGCGACATATTTGACGGCCTCGCGGTAGCCCTCGCCGCCCGTGTCGCGGCCTTGCAGTTTGTCATCCGCCAGAAACTGGATGTGCGCCCACCAACGGTCGCCCTCCGCCACGAAATCGGCCGCGAACAGCGCCGCCGCGAACAGTGCCGGAACTACCAGGGTTTTCATGTGCCGCATCATTACTTAATAGCATTACCACGCGTCAGCCTGGCACAGCCACCAAACCAGCCGCCGTCGAAGATGGTAAACTGAAACTGATCTCCTTGCCGGAGTGTCGGAATTGGCAGACGAACCGGACTCAAAATCCGGCGCACTTCACTGGGCGTGTGGGTTCAAGTCCCACCTCCGGCACCACCCCCCTTTTCTGGCACGACCCTTTTTCCTGAGTCCCCAAAAATAGTTGAGCGTTTTCTCCACGCCGCTCCACTATGGTTCTCATGGCGCTGTTCAAAACCCGCGGTGCCGCGATTTATGGCATTGATGCTCACCTGATCGATGTCGAAGTCGACATGTTCGCATCCGGCAACGCGCGGGATTCGGTAATGGTCGGCATGCCCGACGTGGCGGTGCGCGAAAGCCGCGAGCGCATTAAGAGCGCGCTCATCAATTCCGGCTTCGGGTACCCCAACAAACGCATCACCATCAACCTCGCCCCGGCCAACGTACGCAAGGAAGGAGCGGGCTTCGATCTGCCGGTGGCCATGGGCATCCTGGGCGCCATGGGCGCGGTCAAGGCCCTCGATCAGCACATCTTCATCGGCGAGCTTTCCCTCGATGGCGCCATCCGCCCCGTGCGCGGCGCGCTTTCCATCGCAGTCTGCGCGCGCGAGCAGGGCATCGCCAACCTGATTGTTCCCGCCGAAAACGCCGCCGAGGCCGCCGTAGTCGAAGGCGTCAACGTGTATGGCGTCCGATGCCTGGCCGAAGTGGTCGCCTTGCTCACCCGCCCCGAGGAGTTTTCACCTGCGGTCGCCTCGCGCAACGGCCATTCGGAGGGTACTGAGCTGGCGCCCGATTTCCGTGACGTGCGCGGCCAGACCATGGCGAAACGCGCCCTCGAAGTGGCCGCTGCCGGAGTCCACAATGTCCTCATGATCGGTCCGCCCGGTTCGGGCAAGCCGATGCTCGCCAAGCGCCTCGCCGGCATCCTGCCACCGCTCACCTTCGAAGAGGCTATCGAAACCACCAAAGTCCACAGCATCGCCGGAACCCTGGGACCTGGCGCCGGACTGCTGCATCAGCGCCCTTTCCGCGCGCCCCACCATACCATCTCCGATGCCGGCCTGATCGGCGGCGGCGCCGGAATACCGCGCCCCGGCGAAGCCAGCCTGGCCCACAACGGCATGCTGTTCCTCGACGAGTTCCCCGAGTTCCCACGAGACGTCCTCGAAATGCTCCGCCAGCCGCTGGAGGATGGCTCGCTCAGCATCGCCCGCTCCGCAATGACGCTGCGCTTCCCATCAAGCTTCATGCTGGTGGCTGCCATGAACCCCTGCAAGTGCGGGTTCTATGGCGATTCCACGCGCGAGTGCCGCTGCACCCCGGGCCAGATCCAGCACTATCTCGGCAAGATCAGCGGTCCCTTGCTCGACCGCATCGATATCCACGTCGAAATCCCCTCCGTCCCCTTCAAGGAACTACGCGGCGTTACTACTGCCGAGTCATCGGCCCAAATCCGCGGACGCGTGGAACAGGCCCGCACCGTACAACAGACGCGCGGCTTCTATAACTCCCGCATGCCGGCCCGCGATATCCGCCATATCTGCGCGCTGGACGATGCCGGCGAACGTACTCTGGAAATGGCCGTCCGCCGGATGGGCCTCTCCGCCCGCGCCCACGACCGCATCCTCAAGGTGGCGCGCACGGTGGCCGACCTCGATCACTCCCCCGCCGTCTCCGCCAAACACCTCGCCGAAGCCGTACAGTACCGCAGCCTGGACCGCAATTACTGGACCTGAACAACCGCCTGCCGTTTTCTTCCAGAACAACCCCAATTGTGCTGTTTATCACTTGCACAACGGACGGAGTTCCACCATAATCACTGCTGATTTGAAGCTCTCTGGAGGAATTGTCTATGTATCAGGAATTTGACGCGAATAGCAAAGCTACTGTTAACCGCGACGAAAAGGACGTCGTCCGCGAGTTACTCCATCAAGATGAACACGTGGTAAGCGAGGCGAACACTCCCCAATTGGCGGCGACCGACTACCTGAGTAAATTCGGCAGTCTGCTTGGGCTCGGCGGAGGTGAAACCGACAACCTCGCCCTCACTCACGATACGGACCTCACCGACGCCGGCGGCGAACTGCGTTTCCAACGGGAAAAGCAGCAATTCGATACCACCACCGTCATGTACCAGCAGACCCATTTCGGGCTGCCAGTCTGGCATGGCGGCATATCCATCCACATGAAGAGAGCGCCTTACCGGATCATCAGTTCCCAGTCCACCCGCCACGCGGATCTCGACGACCTCAAACCCCCGTCGAAGGCCACGATGACCCGACTCAAGAAGCTTAACAAAACCACCTTGGCGAAGGCCCTTGGCCTGACGCCCAAGGCCAAGCTGTTTGACCTCAAGAGCCTCGCCGTCCAACGCGTGCGGTTGCTGATTCTCCGCTACAAGGCAGAACGGCGAGAGATGGTGGAGGGGCCGCCGGAAAGCGGCCAGTTCGGCCATCAGCACGCAACACTCTCCCTGCCGCCGGTCGCCAAATCCCTCCAGGAAGGCCGGCACTACGTGGCTGCCGAAGTTCAGTTTGCTCTGGCGGCCAAGGGGCAGCCAGCCATGAACTGGAGCGCCATTATCGAAGCCGACACCCTGTCCGTGCTGTACCTGCGCGTGTTCGCGGACGATGTCAATGGAATGGTTTTCCAGGACGACCCCATCACCAACAACGCCGGGCCCGCGCCCAACGCCAATAACGCCGCCCTGAATCCGGTGCGTACCACCGTACTGCTCCAGGGACTGGTGCCCCCGGCGGGCGGAGTCCAGACGCTGATCGGCAATAAGGTTCGCATCGTTGACGTTGAGCTTCCCACACTCGCCCCACCCACCCAGCCCGCTGCGACCGATTTCAATTTCAACGCCCGCACCAACAACTTCTCCGCGGTCAACGCCTACTACCATTGCGACCGCTTCTTCCGCCTGATGGAGAGTATGGGATTCACCCTGGCCGGTTTCTTCGGCGCCGGAACGGCTTTCCCAAACGCGGTGGACCACCGCGGCTTTGGCAGCCCTGCCCAGCCAGCCGGTAACATCATTAACGCACACTGTCTGGGAACGGCCGGCGGTGCGGGAATTCTTCAGACTACCTTCGCCCTGGCCGATACCAGCGATATAGCCAACCCCCTCGGAATTGCCTGCGACTATCGCGTGGTCCTGCACGAACTCGCCGGCCATGGCGTTCTCTATCCACACGTCCATGGGCCAAACTTTGGATTTGCACACAGCGCCGGCGACAGCATCGCCGTCATCACCTGCGATCCCGACACCCATGCGCCCGACCGCTTCCTCAGCTTCCCCTGGGTGGACATTGGCCGCCGCCACGACCGCACGCCGGCCGCGGGATTTGGGTGGAGCGGCAATATCGCCCTGCATCCATTCAACAACGCTCTGGACGGAGGCGGCTACAACAACGAGCAGATCCTCTCCAGCACTTTGTTCCGTTTCTATCTATCGATCGGTGGCGGATCTACCAGCCTGTCCATGCGCCAGTTCGCCGCGCGATACGCCGTCTATCTCATCCTGCGTGCCATCAGCACCCTGACTCCAGCTACCAATCCGAGTAATGCCGCCGGTTTCGCTACTGCGCTTATGAACGCCGACCTCGGCGACTGGACCACCGAGGGCCACGCCGGTGGAGCGTACGGCAAGGTCATTCGCTGGGCCTTCGAAAAACAAGGCCTCTACCAACCAGCCGGAACGCCGGTGCCTAATAATAATGTAGGCTCACCACCTGCTGTGGATGTCTACGTCGAGGACGGCAGACACGGCGAGTATCAATTCCAGCCCAACCACTGGAGTTGCCACGCTATCTGGAACCGACGGCTCAATGACGGTTTAACCACCCATCAGGAGCCGATCGTCGGCGTCACCAACTTCGCCTTCGTGAAGATCAAAAACCGTGGCACTCAAGCTGCAACGGGCGTCGTCGTCAAGGCATTTCACGCCAATCCCGCCGCTGGCCTGGTCTATCCCAACGACTGGCAACCCATGACAACCGCGCAGCTACCTGCCGCCAACGTGCCACCTAACAGCAGCGCCGAAATCACCGTCGGCCCGTTCCAGTGGGTACCTTCCGCGATTGGCCATGAGTGTATGTTCATGGTGGTATCGGCCAACGGCGATGCCAGCAACGTCGGCAATATGACCGCCGGCGATTCCATCCCCGAGTGGCGGTTGGTTCCCAACGACAACAACATCGGCCAGCGGAATGTCTTCCCGGTGGCCGGCGGTGGAGGTTTAAAAGGTCTCCTTGAGGCGCTCGATGGTATTAAGATCACCATCAAGAATCCGCTCAATGTGGAGGCTAAGGTGATCGTCCAAACCGTGTTGCCGAGGTTCCTGGTTGCCAAAGGTTGGAAGACCACTCTCGCTAATCCCGGCGCTGAGGCATTTTCGCTAAAGTCTGCCGAAAGCAAGCCGGTGGTTCTAAAGCTGGTGCCGGGAACCACCTTCACGGCGGCGGAAACACGCAAGGCAATCAAGGCGAGTGATGCCACTATTCATGTCATTGCCTCCGCTAACGGTATCGTAGTCGGCGGCATGTCGTACGAGTTGACCGTCTAGCCCTTCGCGGTATGGGGCGGGTAATTGTCCCGGTCGGACAATTGCCCGTCCCCAACAGTGAAATTATTAGGGCGAGCATAGGCAGTGGCCCCCGCGTTCCTCCGCGCGCGAGGCGAGGCCGATACAACTCATCTCGCGGAGACCTTCGAATCTCGGCTGGGCCCTTCAGCGCAACAGGGTATTGGTCCCGATGCCGGCGCTCCCCGCCTTTGCCGCAACTATTTCTGCGACATTCTGATCTTTTCTGCTTGATATCGAGTCTAACTGGCCATATATTCACTCACGAAGCTGCTAGGGGTTCTGGGATTACAACTGCCCGACCGCCCGGAGCGACAACGTCCGTGATGGAAGCGAACCCTTGCCGTCCGTAGGTACCGTACCGGGGTGGTGCGGCCACGACGGGCAGTGGCGCGTCTCGGGTGAGACGCACGCAAGAAGAATG
>JAPKZC010000868.1:0-4340 GCA_026394025.1 Candidatus Solibacter sp. | reverse complement strand
GGAAGCATGATTCGTAATAGTTACAACATTGGAGCTGGCCTCGTCGTGGCCTTGTTCCTGCTACCGCTTTCCGTGTTGTAGCAGATCACAACCGGGACCGTGACGGGACGCGTTGTCGATCTGTCGGGAAGCGTGGTTCCCGGTGCGCGCGCGGTGCTGGTCAGCGAGGCGCGCGCACCAGGAGCGCCGCGGTGGTCACCAACGAGAGTGGCGACTATGTATTCGCGAACGTCGCCCCCGACACGTACACCGTCGAGGTGACCGCCGCGTCTTTCAAGGACTTTGCGGCGCACGGGGATCGTGGTTACAGGTGGCGATCGCGTCGGCGTGTCGGCCATGGCGCTCGAATTGGGCGGAACGGCCGAATCGGTCACGGTGAACGCCGAATCGGCGCTGGTCCAGACACAGAGCGGCGACCGCTCGGCACCCAAAGTATGCGCAACATACAGTTGCAGCTCCGCTTCTCGTTCTGATTTTGAATTCAGGCCGGCTTGCCTCCGAGCGAGGAAAGCCAGCCTTTTTTTGTTTGTGAGACACGGTACAGCAGTTATTCAACAGACTACTCCACAGTCCAATTCTTTCATTACAAATAACTTGCCATCTTTTCCACAATTGCCCTTCTATGAGGCATGAGAAGAACTGTTAATATCACGTGACATCTCTGGTTTTCCGGTCTACGCGCTTTTCTTATCCTACGCCGGACTCACACGGAACTAGCTGCTTTTCTAGTGCTTTAGCCTTTCTTCAACACTCTCCACAGGCCCTATGACTACGGTTCTTAATGATGTATTTAGATATAACCAATAAAGAACAGTAGCAGTACAAGACCCACCACGCTGCTAAAACAGTAGTATGCGCTTCTGTGCCGTTCTTCTTGCCGCCACCTTTCCCATTCTTGCGGCCGACGCTCCCATGGACATCCTGGAAGCAGCCCGCAAAGGCAAGACTAAAGAGATAGAAGCGCTTCTCAACAAAGGCGCCGACCTCGAAGCTAGAGACCGCGACGGGCGAACGCCGCTCATGCTTGCCGCCCAAGCCGGCCGCATTGCCGCCGTTCGCCTACTCCTCGACAAAGGCGCCAAAACAGAAACTCGCGACAGGCGCCAGTGGGATGCCTTCATGCTGGCTCTGCTCGCACCATCCGGTGGAGTGCTCCGCACTACTCACGGCGCCGTCCTCAAACTCCTGCCGCAACCTGAGCGCTTTCGCCTCG
Organism: Candidatus Solibacter sp.; assembly: GCA_026394025.1. Lineage (GTDB taxonomy): Bacteria > Acidobacteriota > Terriglobia > Bryobacterales > Bryobacteraceae > Solibacter. The sequence continues at coordinate 3,127 of JAPKZC010000868.1, read as the reverse complement.
CCATCACCGCCAGTTGGAGCCCTGGAATCGCGTTTTTCAGTTCTTGCTTCATGCGCCCAGAGGAGATGACACAACACATCCGTCAGATTCACCCCGACGGAATGGTCATAGAAGCCTTACAGTATTTTGCCGCTGCCTCAGGTCGCGACCTCATTGCCTTCGTATCCGCTGACGCTCGCGGCACAACCGAGATTTCCGAGAGACCCACACCCAAAGAAATTGACGCAATCCTGACTCTTAGAGTGGAACCCGGCGTGACGTGCGTCCAACAAGTCGATCAGCTCAGTTTGCTGATTCAAGCCACACTAAACAAACCCGAAGACCAGACGCCACTCCTGGAAAAGACCTTTGGGGCCGGCGTCAGGACCGGCATGCGTAGCCTGGCTGCAACAAATCCGAACCAGCATGGCCCACTGTACGAGTCCTGGGCAAAATCGCAGGCTGGGCCCCTGTACTGGGCCGTACTCACGGCGTTGCTGCTGCGCTGATACAATCTTCACAGCATGACCGCATCCGCCACCCAAGACCCTAGCCGCGCGCTTGGCCGTAATCCAGACAGCCTTACGCTGGAAGAACGTATAGCCTTGGCCGGAAAAATCGTCGCGTTCGAAGTCTACTCGCCCGCCGCGTTTCCCTTCCGGCGCATTGAAGCCATCGGCGATTCCCTTGATGGTTGCGTCCGCATGTTGCAGCAACGCGGCCTCGATCCACGTAAGTTCGAGTACTCCCCGCTGGGCCCACCCTACTGAAGAACGGCAACCCGGAGGAGTAGCGAAAAATAAATCTGCCGTCGACTCCCGCCATCCAACTGCCAGAAACCTGCATTAGGTTCTGGAGAAAAAGATGAAAACGCTGATACTGTCTGCCGTTCTCGCACTCTCGTCCCTGTCCGCCGCGCGCGCCGCCGATATCGTGGATACCGCCGTCGCCGCTGGCCAGTTCAGTACCCTCGTAAAAGCCGTCCAGGCCGCCGGTCTGGTCGATACCCTCAAGTCCGCTGGTCCGTTCACCGTTTTCGCGCCCACCGATGCGGCCTTCGCCAAACTCCCCGCCGGCGCCCTGGAATCACTGATTGCCAACCCCGATAGACTCAAGGCCGTTCTCACCTATCACGTCGTCGCCGGCAAGGTGATGGCAAAGGACGTGAAACCCGGTATGGTCAAGACCGTCGAAGGCGCGCAGGCCACCCTGTCCGCCAGGGGCGGCAAAGTCATGATCGACAAAGCCACTGTCGTTAAGACCGATATTGAATGCGACAACGGCGTCATCCACGTGATCGACTCCGTGATCATGCCTAAGATTTAATGCCGGAAAGGCGGGGCACCCGCTCCGCCCTTTCTCCCACGTTCGGTCGTCCGGATCGTTCGCGGCGCCGAAGTAGTCGGCACTATCCTACTGCTTCTTTGCGGTCCACTCGATTGGCGCGTTGCCTCCGTCAGCCATCTGACTGGTGAACTTGATCTCGGCGCCCGCGATCTTGCCCTTGTAGCTCAGCTTCATATCCTGGTCGCCAAACTTCGCCGCAATCGTAAACGTCACCGTATCGCCTTCCACCTTCCCGTCCGTGATGGTCGATTTGCCGGTGAAGGAACTCGTAGTCTCGCCCGTGACCTTGGCGCCCTCCTGCTTGAAGGTGAACGTCCGCTCCATCGCGCCGTTCGGCCCTTCCGCCGTTGCCTTCCAGTTGCCGCTAATGTCCGCGGCCAATGCGCTGAAGGCGAATACCGCCAATAATACCGGTAGCCATTTCATACAAGAAACTCCTTTCCACAGCCGCCAGTATACACTGGGGCAGGCGCGCCGTTTTCACTCCTTTTTGAGATCTGTTAATCTAGTGTTTCGCAACAAGTGTGTGGATTTTCCACGCCTACCTGAGCCGGTGCACCGATTGCTACCCTTAATCTGCCCCGGCCGTGATTGATGCAAAGGACGGCATTCATGACGCTCGCCGCTATCGAATCACCTACCGAGTATTTACGCGCCCTGCCCGGCGACGATGTCCGGCAGATTCTGTGGCGCTTCGCCGACCGTTACGACCTGCAAATGCTGGTGCAATCCGTCCGCTCCGTGGCCCGCGGACCGGTGGCCCGGCTGGTGGCTTCAGGCGCTCGCAGCACCCACGAGTGGACGCCGGACAAGAACGCGTTGCTCCAGGCCTTCGACGAATCCGGCATTACCGGCGTATTCATGGACCCGGCGCAGGGAGGCTTCATTGAGGGGCCGAAGAACCTCGCGCTAGCCCTGGTGGCCTTCGAGTTGGCCTGGGTGGACGCCGGCGCCGCCACCGGCAGCCTGGCCGGCTGTCTCGCCCTTTCCCCAATCCACGAGCGCGGCACCCAGGAACAGCGCGACCGTTACATGGCGCTCGCCGCCCCGCCCCAACCCGGCGAAGATCGCAAGCCCTGGCGCGGCGCCTTCTGCCTCACTGAACCAATCCCCTACGTGGGCGTGGAAACCGGCATGCTCGGCGGCAAGGTCCGCGTCAGCCGGTGGGCGGACGGCGAGGAGCCCATGCTGCACGTCGAAAAGCGCGGCCGTTTTATCACCAACATGGGTTTCGCCAACTTCGTGACTGCCGCCGTGGAATCCGACGACCCGCGCCTCAAGGGCACCTGCATGGTGATCCTGGAAGAGGGCGACCCCGGCACCTTCGACCGCGGCACCCCCACCCGCAAACTGGTCCACCAACTTTCTTCCACGCGCGACCCCATCTTCTCGCTCGACGTCCCCGCCAGCCGCATCATCGGCGGCTACACCGTGAAGGACGGCGTGATCGTGCCCAAGTACAGCCACGGCGAAGTCATCGAGGCGGTTTTCCGCCGCACTCGCGTCACCGTGGCCATCATGACCTCGGCCAAATTGCTTAGCGCCGTCGAGCCGGTGATCCGCTATCACCGCAATCGCTTCCGTGGCGGATCCATCGCCACCGCCGGGTCGCCGCGCTACGAATTGGGCCTGCAACTGAAGCAGGACGTGGTCCACCGCCTGGTGGACATTTGGGCAACCGGCGAAGCCAGCGCCGCTCTCGGCTTCGAAGCCGCGCGCGTGTTTGACCAACTCGACCCGATGGAGAAGCAGAAGGCCGAAATCATGGCGGCGCGCGGTCTCAGCGGAGGCTCCTCGGCGA
>JAPKZC010001140.1 GCA_026394025.1 Candidatus Solibacter sp. | reverse complement strand
CGCACGCGGGAGAGCGGCGGGCGGCTGTTCGTGGCGGCGACTCAGACGGTGGAGGTAGGCGCCGATCTGGATTTCGATGCGTTGGTGACGGAAGCAGCTGCACTTGACGCGCTGCGGCAGCGATTCGGAAGACTGAACCGTTTGGGATTGGGTGAACGTTCGCCTGGCGTGATTCTGAAGAAGCGGGGGCAGGAAAAAGACTGGGTTTACGGAGAGGCGCTAGACGAGACATGGAAGTGGCTCAATGAATTCGCAACGAACGAAGGCGGCGGGAAGTGGGTCGATTTCGGCGTGAAACGGATGAGCGAACTTGTGGAACGGGAACCGCGCGCGGGGCTAACGGTGGACAAGAGCAATGGGCCGCTGGTGTTTCCGGCGCATTTGGATGCGTGGGCGCAGACCAATCCGCCGCCGGCGGCGGACCCTGCGGTTGCTCCGTTCCTGCACGGAGAGCAGGCACTGGAAGCGGCAGACGTGCAAATTGTGTGGCGAGCCGATCTGGAAGAAGCGGAAGTGGACGGCTGGGTTTCGATTGTGGCAGCGGCGCCGCCGCTGAGCACGGAAGCGTTGCCGCTACCTTATGGCGCGGCCCGGCGGTGGCTGGCGCGAAAGGAAGCGGCAGTGGCGGATGTGGAGGGTGTTGCGCCAGACGAGGAGATGGCGAACCCCGAAAGGGAAGCACTGATTTGGCGGGGCGAGGAGAACAGTAAGATTGGCGCGGGGGGATTGAGACCCGGCGATACGTTAGTGGTGCGGTCCCAGGAAGGCGGCTGCGACAGGTTTGGGTGGAATCCTGTTTGTGTAGATGCAACTCGGGATATCGGTGACCTGTGCGCCAACGTGCGAGCGAAGGAGGGCGGGGGCAAGTATCGGATTCGAGTCCATCCGATGGTGGTGTTTCCCGGGGAGAAGGAGAGACGGGATGAGTTGCGGGACGTTATCCGGCGCGGCGTCGACGGCGATACGGCGGATGAGGTGGAAGCGATAGTGTTGAGTGTGCCTGAGTTGGCCGAAGCTGGGAAGTACGTGGCCTGGGGACGCGCAAAAGCCTATGCCGAGGAGGGGCTGTTGGCAGTCTCCAAGAATTTTGGCGTAAGAGATGCGGCAAGGAGGCTAGAACCGCGGGACGTGGACGAGACGGACGAAAACGATACAGGTTCGCTGACCGCGCATATGACGCTGACGCGGCATACGGCGGGTGTGGTGAAGAAGGCCCGGAAGTTCTCGCAGGGGTGCGGGCTGGAGGGCGGTTTGGAGAGCGCGGTCACCACGGCCGCGGAACGGCATGACTTGGGGAAATGCGACGAACGGTTTCAACGGTTACTGGACCCCTTATGGGACGCGGGTGGCGATTTTCTGGCAAAGAACGACGGTTGCTCTCCGCGCGAGTATCTGAAGCGACAAAGGGAGTCGGGATATCCGAAGGGAGGGCGGCACGAATTCGCATCTGCGGCGCTGGCTGAGGCCGTGGCCTGCTGGCCGGAGGACTGCGATCGGGAACTGGTTGTCCACCTGATCGGGACACATCACGGGTACGGCCGGGCGCTGCCGCCGGTGTGGCTGGATACCGATTTCGAGGTACGTGCGCGAGTGAATGGGCGCGAGGTTTCTGTGCGTGGGGCGCACAGGGTAGGGCAACTGGATTCGGGTTGGACGGACAGGTATTGGGCGATGACCCGAAAGTACGGCTGGTGGGGGCTGGCGTATCTTGAGGCGATACTGCGGCGGGCGGACTGTGTGCGGTCGCGAGAGGAACAGGAGGATCGCCGATGACTTCGATTGAGTTGACCGGGTTGAAGGCCGACATACCAATGGGCGCGATGGCGGCGATTGGGGTGCTTCGCATTTGCCAACGCATGCCAGGTTTTACGGGATCGAAACTGGCGTGGGAAGCGGGCGGCGGCGGAGACCATGCAGTCCTATGGACACCGGGCGAGACAACTACGGAGGCGCTGGGTCAGGCGCTAGCGGAAGACGTGAAGAAGGCGGCGGAGCGGGACGAACTGAATTGGGAGGAGCAGATCAAGACTCAAACTCCTGTTCAATTCCGGGCGCGGGCCGAAGCCTTGTTGAAGGCGGGGGAGTGGGAGACGGCTGAATGGTTCACGGCATTCGCGAGCGAGCTTGTGTGCGGCCGGGATGAAAAGGTCGATGCCACGCCTTTTGACATGAGCGTTGCGCGGCAGAAGTTTCTGGCCGACGCCCGCAAGCTCGCGGCGGGGTTGGGCGAGGACATGCCGGGTAGGAACGTCAAGCCCGCGGCGGAATCGTATCGGGAGGCGCTGTTCGGACCATGGAAGTACGAAGACGATCAGCACTCGCTGGGGTGGGACCCCTCGACGATGAAGTTGGGGGCGTTCACATACAAAGCGCCTACATCCATGGCAAATGCCGGCGTGAGGGCCGCAGTCTGGCTGGCCTTCGAGAGTCTGCCCCTGTTCCCCTGTTTCGCGGGACCGAGGGGAAAGCTGGAGGTGCGGGCATTCCGTCACGACCGGCGCGATTTTACTCTCTGCTGGCCAGTGTGGCGACAGGCGATCTCGATCGAGACGCTGGGAACGCTACTTGGGTGGGAGGGTCTGGTGAAGGACACCATACCGGCGACTGAGTTGGCGGCGCGCGGGGTGACGGCTGTATATCGCAGCGAGAGGTTCAAACCCAACAAGTACCTTTCGAGCTTCAGGGCAGCGGAGTTGGCAGCCGGGGCGGTGGGGTGACAGCCCATGCGCACGTCTTACCTGATCTGCTACGACATCTGCGATGACAAGCGCCTGCGCAAGGTGTTCCAAACGATGCGCGGGTTTGGCGATCATTTGCAGTTTTCGATTTTCGAATGCCAGTTGACGGTGACGGACCTGGCGCGCTGCCGGGCGGCACTGGCGTCGATCATCCACCATACCGAGGACCAGGTGTTATTCGTCAACCTGGGGCCCGCCGCGGGGCGGGGCGACCGCGTGATCGCGGCCCTCGGCAAACCCTATACGGCGGTGGACGCGCCGTGCATCATCGTGTGAGGAGTCTTCATGTCTGCGCTGCCAATCCAAATCGAGGCCAAGCGGGAACTACCGGACTATCTGCCGGCGCGGATGGTCAACGAGTACGCATACTGTCCGCGACTCTTTTTCTATGAATGGGTAGAGGGACTGTTCGCGGAGAGCGTCGACACGGTGGAGGGCACGATCCAGCACAAGCGCGTCGATGCCAAGGCGACGGGGCTACCGCCGGCGGCGGAGATGGAAGGCAAGACGACAGACGACGCTACGCGATCGTCTGTCCCACAATCGATCCATTCGCGGAGCGTGCAGCTTTCGAGCGAGCGGCTGCGGGTGATCGCGAAGATGGACCTGGTCGAGGTGGAAGGCGGCGTGGCGACCCCCGTGGATT
>JAPKZC010000714.1 GCA_026394025.1 Candidatus Solibacter sp. | reverse complement strand
TCAGTCTGGCACGGCAAGGCTATGTCGTTTTCAGTTACGACATGGCCGGCTACAACGACACGAAGCAAACGAACCATGTCTTCGGCGGCAAGAACGAGCAACTGTGGAGTTTCGGCCCGTTGCAACTGCAATTGTGGAACTCGATTCGCGCTCTCGATTTTCTGCAAGGTCTGAAAGACGTGGACGATTCGCGCATCGCCGTCACCGGCGCTTCCGGAGGCGGGACGCAGAGTTTCCTTCTCGCCGCTATCGACCGGCGCGTGAAAGTCGCCGCACCGGTCAACATGGTGTCCGGCATGATGCAGGGCAGTTGTGAGTGCGAAAATGCGCCGGGTCTGCGCCTGGACACATCGAACATCGAGATCGCAGCGCTGATCGCGCCGCGCCCATTGTTGCTCGTCTCGGCCACCGGCGACTGGACAAAGAACGTCCCTCACGTGGAGTTTCCGGCCATTCAGAAAATCTACGCGCTCTATCGCGGAGCCACCAACGTCGAGTCGGTCCAGATCAATGCGGGCCACAATTACAACAAGGACAGCCGCGAGGCGGTATACCGCTTCTTCGCACAGCATCTGCTCCACGATCCCGAACCCGCGCGCATCGTGGAGCAACCCTTCGTTGTGCCCGACGCCGAGGCGCTTCGCGTGTCGGACGGCAAGAAGCCGTCAGCCGGTTCGCTCGACTATGCCGGCATCTTCCAGCGCTGGAAAGCGCTGCGCCCACCGCCGCACAACCCGCACTTCAGCCGCTTCCTGCTGTCCACCTATCTGAACGTCGAGTGGCCGGATAAGGTATGGAGCGAACTGCACAACGGGCGGGTCGGCTTGAGCCGCGTGTCCACCCGGAGGGCGCGGCTGCGGCGCGGAAGTTGCCCGCGGTGGACAGACTGGTGCAATCGGGCCGGACCGTGCTGTTAGCCGACGTGTTCCAGGCGGGCGCAGCGAAGGCAGCCCGCAACCGCTCCCACAAATTTTTCCTCACCTACAACCGGACCGACAACGCGGCCCGCGTGCAGGACATCCTCACGGCGCTGCGCTTCCTCAACGTCCAGCCCGGCGCCGGCATCGATCTGATCGGAATCGACGCGGCAGGACTGTGGACGCTATTTGCCGCCGCAGCGGCGCCGCTCGATCTGCACCTGTACGCCGATCTCGCGGAATTCCACGGCAACGACGAGGAGTTCCAACAAAGCTTCTTCATTCCGGGCATTCAGCGCGCGGGTGGCTTGAAAACAGCACTGCGACTGGCGAAGCCGCTGCCGTTGGAGAGCATCGTTGGCTGAGAAACTCTCGCGCACGCTCGGGCTCTTGGCCGTGCTCGCTGCAGCGCTCTTTGCCGCGGACTTCGCACCGCTTGCACCCGAGGAGTTGATCCGCGGTGCAGCGGCCGCTGGTCCGCACGCATTTTTCACCTGGGGTACGCGGCTGCTCGCATGGGACGCCGGCGGTGGCGCACCGGCCGTGATCCGCGGCGCGGGCAAGCCTTTCGGAGAAGGCGGTTGCGTGTGGGATGTCGATCATGACGGGCGCTCGGACGTCATCGTGCAGGAGGGCGTCGGCCTCGGCAAGCTCGTCTGGTTCCACGCGCCTGAATGGACCCGGCACGAAATCGACTCGGAGAGCGAATTCCACGACTGCCTCGGCGCCACACTGTTTGGCCGCCGCGGCGTACTGGTGACGCATCGCCACGGGCAGGTGCGTTTCTATGAACCGCCTGCCGGCAAATCCGAAAACTGGAGCCACACCGAGATCTACTCGTTCTATACGCCGTCCAATCAGGCCGGATTGCTCGTC
>JAPKZC010000190.1:4680-11297 GCA_026394025.1 Candidatus Solibacter sp. | reverse complement strand
GAATCCAGCACAGCCCCGCTACTGTAAGCGCGGAGAATCGGCCGAACAAGCCACTGTTCCGGTGACGGAATGGGAAGGCCGGCAGATTTGATGAGGCGCAAGTCAGGAGACCGGCCGGCGCGAGGCTACAGCACGGCTCTCGAGGGAGGAGCCGGAAATGCTAAGAATCGTCCCAGGCCTGTTGGCCTGCATTATGATTGTTCCCGCCGGCCTCTCGGCATCCGAGATCAAAGGCAAAATCATCGACCCGTCCGGAGCCCCGGTTTCCGGGGCGCAAATCGCCGCCGTCAATCGCGTCGGCGTGGTCGCGCGGACCACCGCCGCCGCCAACGGTAGTTTCCAGCTGGATGCTCCCCAAGCTCCGGACACGCGGCTGGTCGTCGCCGCGCCCGGCTTCAGCACCCGCACCCTGCCGCTCGCCGAGGCGGGCAGCGTGCAGCTCGAAATCGCCCCGCGGACGGATTCCGTGCAGGTGGTGGGCTCCACCATCGAAATCCCGGCCACCCTGCAAGGCTCCAGCGTCGACGTAATCCCCAGCAGCCGTGTGCGGCAGGCCAATGAACCTTTCGCCATGGACCTGCTGCGCTACGTTCCCGGCGTGGCGTTCAATCAATCCGGCGCGGCCGGCGGCGTGAGCAGCCTCTTCCTGCGCGGCGGCAATGCCAACTTGAACCTGGTGGAAATCGACGGCGTCCCGGTGATTGGATTCGGTGGCGGCCTGGGTTTTGATTTCGCCCACATCCCCAGCGAAGCGGTGGATCACATCGATGTCATCCGTGGCGCGCAATCCGCCGTCTACGGCTCCTACGCCAACTCCGGCGTCATCGATTTCGTTACGCGGCGTCCGGAAGCCACCGCGCAACTTGACCTGCTCGCCGAAGGCGGCAGCCACAACGAACGCCGCTTCGCCATCACCGGCACTGGTAGCGTGGCCGGTTTCGGCCTGCTGGTTTCGGCGTCGCGCTACGATTCCGATGGCCTGGTGGTCAATAACGACTACCGCAACGAAAGCGTGCTGCTCAACCTCACCCGCCGATTCGGCCGGCAGAGCCTCTCCATGCACGGCTATTTCGATTCCAACGAAGTCGGCCAACCCGGCGCCTGGGGTTCCGACCCCCAGCGCACCTTCAGCGGAATCGACACCGTCAGCCGCGCCAAGAACAACTTCTCCGAGTACGGCGCGCGCTATCAGGCCGACCTCTCGCCGCGCGTGCGACAGGAATTGACCGGCAGTTTCTTTCTCTACAACAGCGGCTTCCAAAGCACGTATGGCTTCAGCTTCGGCAAGGATCTTCGTGCCCAGGGCGAGGCCCGTACCATCGTCAGCCTGTCGCGCCGCGACACCGCTTCGTTCGGCGTCACCTTCGGGCACGAAGAAGTAAAGAATAGCTTCATCACCGACGCCGGCTTCGCCACCTTTCCAATCGAGCGCAACGAAATTGCGGTCTACGCTGAGAACCGCTATGAGGTGGCGGGCCGCCTGTTCCTGAGCGGCGGCGTGCGCGCGGAGTTTTTCCGCACGCCCTCGATTCCCACCGATGGCTACTCCCGCCCGCTCTTCCCGGAGAGCAGTATCTCACGCGTCAATCCCAAGCTTTCCGCGGCGTATGTGGCCCCGCCTTCCGGCTTCGAACTGGCATTCACCAACAACCCCGCTCTCAAACCTGAGCGTACGCGCAGCGTCGATGCCGGCGTGGAGCAGAAGTTCGGCAATCTGCTGACGCTCGACGCCACCTGGTTCTACAACCGCTACTACGACCTGGTCGTCACCCTCGGCGGCTCGCTGACTACTTTGAGTCACTATAAATCCGGCAACCTGGCCAACTCGCAGGCGCAGGGCGCGGAGTTCTCGGCGCGTCTGCGGCCGGCCCGCTGGCTGTTCCTCACCGGCTCCTACACGCTGCTGGAAACCCGCATCCTTTCGCTCGATGGCTCCGTCAATTTGGCGCCGCTGCCGTTTTCCGTGGGACAACAGTTGACGCGCCGCCCCGAACACTCCGGGAGTGTGGTCGCCACCTTTACCCGCGGACGGCTCCCCGCCGATTTCTCCGGCTACTTCCGCGGGCGCACGCTCTACGAGGAGCCGAGCTACGGCGCGAGCAACGGATTGTTCTGGAATTCCGGATTCGCCAACGCCGGCGTCAACTTGAATTACACCCTCGGCCGCGGCGTGACTGCCTACGGCAACCTGCGCAATGCGCTCAATCGCCAATATGAGGAGGTGTTCGGATACCCCTCGCCGAAACTGAACTTCGTGGCCGGGCTGAAATGGACCATTGCGAGGGTACGATGAGGCCAGTGCCACTGAGTTACAGGCTGGCTCGGACTTTGTGGGGCAGCTTGGCAAGCTGCGGCCGATTGTCAATCGGCCCACAGCCTCGGTTGCGGCAGGCCGGCGGCGGTAACCAACCGCCGCGCAGGTTGGCAACCTGCCCCACATCGCCCGCCCGGAGGCGCCCATGACTAAAGAACCTTTCGACCAGCCGCGGCTCGCCATCAATCGCGTCTATACCCGCCAGGGCGATAGCGGCGAGACCGCCCTTGTCGGCGGCCAGCGCGTCCCCAAGGACGGAACGCGCATTGCAGCCTACGGTACGGTCGACGAACTGAACAGTTTCCTGGGAGCCGCGCGCGCCACCGTCGGCGAGTTGGCCCTTGCGGAGCCGCGCCTCGCCCTGCTGGCCGCCATCCTCCTCCGCGTGCAGCACGAGCTGTTCAATCTCGGCTCAATTCTCGCCACGCTTCCCGAGGACGTGCATCCCCGGCAGCCGCGTGTCACCGATGCCGAGATCCTCCAACTCGAAACCGAAATGGACCTGATGAATGAGGACGTGGCGCCGCTGCGCTCCTTCGTCCTGCCGGGCGGCAGCCGCCTGGATGCCGAACTCCACATCGGCCGCACGGTCTGCCGTCGCGCCGAGCGCATGGTGGTGGCGCTGAGCCGCGCGGAAAGCGTGCCGCCGGAAACCATCCGCTACCTGAACCGTTTGAGTGATGCCCTGTTTGTCTGGAGCCGTTGGGCCGGCCACATTTCCGGCGCCCCCGAAACTTTGTGGGAGCCAAACCAGTCCGCCTCCGGGCAACCGGATAATAGATAATTGAGAGACAAGGAGAAATCGATGCAGAATGATACGGCGAGGCCTTTGGCCTCTGGTCTGACCGTCCTGGGAGCCTTGGCGCGGGTGCTGCCGCACCTGCCCAACTTTGCGCCTGTGGGCAGCATCAGCCTGTTTGCCGGAGCCCGTATGAGGGGATGGCAGGCCTACGCGTTGCCGTTGGTCCTGATGGCCGTGACCGATCCGTTCGTCGGCGGCTACTCCGCCGCCACTCCGTTGATCTATGCCGCCTTCCTGATTAACGTATGGATCGGCACCCGCCTGCGTGGCACCGAGAACCCGTTGCGGATCGGCGCCGGCGTCCTGGCCGGCAGTCTGGTGTTTTTCCTCCTCACCAACTTCGCCTGGCTGGCCGGCAGCAGCATGTATCCGCACACGCTCGCGGGCGTGATGCAGTGCTACATCGCGGCGATCCCGTTCTACGGCCGTACGCTGGCGAGTGACCTGGTGTATTCGGGGGCGCTCTTCGGCCTGCACGCCTGGCTCAGCCGCATGGTGGCGCGCTCTGAGCGTGTCACTGCATTGCAGACGGCATAACATTCGGCTTTGAGTAAGAAGTTCACTAACGTGCCGGGAGACCGCTGCCTCTGGGGGTGGTTTCCTCAAAATGCGATACCGTATTTGTGAGACGGTGTGCCCAGCCGCACCGCGCGCTATGATGAGCATTGTGACATGGCGCTGATCGCGGTTTCGGGTCATCCAGGCTGCCGTTTTGAGGAAGTGGCGCGGCTCAGCGCCCAGCGGCTCGGCTTCGAATTGCTGACGCAATCCCGCATCGGCTCGCTCTCTAGCGAAGAGTTCGGCGAGGATGCCAGGATTCCCGACAAGGCATATCCCAGTCTCGTGACTTCGATTCTGGCCCGCCTCGCCACTCAGCACCACATCGTTTTCTGCGCCGTCGGCGGCGAACTCCAGGGCCTCAGAGCTTCCAGCTGCGCCATGCGGGCTTGCAGCTCGCGGCGCGTGCGCAACTGTTCGGTGATGTCCTGGAAGCCGCCGACCGCGCCGACCGTAAAGCCAAGTTCGGCAAAACCAAAGCCACCGCCGAACTCTTCGATATCGTGCTCAACGCCGAAGCCCTGACCACCGAGCAAATGGCCGACTTCACCGAAGCCGCCGTCGCCGCCACCGGACTCAAGGAACGCGGGCTGCTATCGCCCGCCGCCGAACAGCAACTCCAGTTCCAGATGCGGCTCAAACTGGCGCGCTTTGGCATCGTGCCGCACGGCAATGTCACCCTGCGCCAGAAAATGTTCGCCCACCCCAGCGAAGAGATGTTCGCCAACCTGCTGGATTTTTACCGCATCGCCTGGGAGTACGAACCGCGCAGTTTCCCCGTGAGTTACGATCCGGATGGCGGCGTGCTCGAAGCCTTCACGCCCGATTTCTACCTCCAGGAGTTCGATCTATACGTGGAACTGACCACCATGAAACAATCGCTGGTGACCAGGAAGAACCGTAAGGTGCGGCTGCTGCGCGAACTGTATCCTCACCTGAATATCCAGATCTTCTACCAGAAGGATTTCGAAAACCTGATCTTCAAGTACGGCCTCGCCGCGCGGCCGGTGTCCGCATGAGCGGCGCCCTGATCCCCGGCATCGACCGGATCCTCTTCACGGAAGAGCAGATCGATGCCCGCATCCGCGAAGTGGCCGCGGAGATCTCTCAACGCTATGCAGGCCGCACCTTGACGCTGATCGGCGTTCTGAAGGGCTCGGTTTTTTTCCTCACCGCGCTGGCGCGCCACATCGAAATTCCCGTCAAAATCGATTTCCTGGCGATCTCGAGTTTCTCTAACAAGAGCGGCTCCCCCGGCGTGGTGCGTATCGCCAAAGATCTGGACGAGAGCATCGAAGGCGAGGACGTGCTGCTGGTGGAGGATATTGTCGATACCGGCTTCACCTTGCGCTACCTGCTGCAAACCCTGGCCGGCCGCGCGCCGAATTCGCTGTCGGTCTGCACGTTCCTGGACCGCAATGAGCGGCGCATCGTGCAGGTCCCGGTGGACTTTCGCTGCTTCGAGATTCCCGACCGCTTCGTGGTAGGCTTCGGCCTGGATTCCAACCAACTCTACAGGAATCTGGGTTACGTGGCGGTGATGAAGCACGAAAAGGGTTGAGGCCTACTTCGGCGGCGCGTTGATGGCGACCGGGCGGAACAGCAGATCCTGGAAATCGTAACTGAAATCCGTCAGCGGCGACACCGCCGCCATGCGGACTTCATCGATCTTCCCGTCGGGCTTCAATGTGAACGTCACGTACGCGTCGGCATCCAGGGTGCGATTCTTCCAGCGCGCCACAAAGGTGTCGTATTGCCAGTGCTCCAGATCGCCCGCCAGGGCCGGAGTATGGGTGAAGGCGATGGAGAGCTTGCCCGAGCGCTCCTCGATGCGCATGTCCCCGTACCAGGCATCACGGTAGCGGCCGGCATAGCCGGCCAGCGGCAGCGCCGGCCGCGTGTTGGGGTTGCGTTGGCCGGCCGCCTTTTTGACCGCTTCCTGGCTCTCGGACCGTTGCTTCTTCAGGCGCGCGGCGTAGGCCGCCACCCAATCGGCATCGGGCACGCCCAGGTAGCGATCGATCACCGTGTTGGTGATGGCGGCGTGGGCGGCCGTGACTTCCTGGTTGGTGAGAATCACGATGCCGAGCTTCAGTTCCGGAATCAACGCGGTGCGGGAAACGTAGCCCGAGAGCATGCCGGTATGGCCCACCAGGCGCTTGCCGCGATAGTCGCGCAGATCCCACCCCAGACCGTACGCACGGAAATTCGGCTGCGTGGCGGCAAAGGCGGCGGGCGCATCCTGGGATAATTCGTCGATTGGCAGGATGGTCTGGGCGGACCACATTTCCCTGGCCTGCGCCGCGCTGAACAGGCGTGTGTTCCCCACGGTGCCGGCATTGAGCTGCACGTTCATCCACTTCGCCAGATCTTCCACGCAGGTGATGATGGCTCCGGCGGGCGCGCTGGAATCGTGGTCCTCCTGCGGCAGCGCTTCCAGTTTGCCGGAAAGCGTGTTGTGCGGGGTGGCCACGTCCTTGCCCTGGGTCAGCGCCGCGACGCTGGTGAACGTGTTCGTCATGCCAAGCGGGATGAAGATGCGGGCGCGGACGAAACTGTCCCAGCTCTTTCCGGTGACGGCGGGAATCAGTTGCCCGGCCACGATGTAGAGCAGGTTGTCATAGGCATAGGCGCTGCGGAAGCTGGTGGCGGGTTTGATGAAACGCAGGCGCTTGATGATCTCCTCGCGGCCCAGGTCGCCGGGCGGGAAGAACATCAGGTCTCCGGCGCCCAGGCCCAGGCCGCTGCGGTGCGTCAGTAGATCGCGGATAGTCATCTCGCGGGTGACGTATGGGTCGTACAACTGGAAGGCGGGCAGGTGCTGGACTACGGCGTCGTCCCAGCGGATCTTGCCTTCATCCACCAGCATGGCCAGCGCGGCGGCGGTGAACGCCTTGGTGTTGGAGGCGATGCGGAAGAGCGATTGCGCGGTGACCGGCGCCG
>JAPKZC010000190.1:0-4665 GCA_026394025.1 Candidatus Solibacter sp. | reverse complement strand
GGCGCCGCCTCGCCCTGCTTGCGTACGCCGTATCCTTTGGCCAGGACAACGTTGCCGTCCTTGACGATGGCCACCGCGATGCCGGGCACATCGAATTCCTTGCGGGCGCGCTCCACTACTTGATCGACATATTCCTGGGCCGGGCAGAGCGCCGAGGCGAGCAAAAGCGCGGCCGGCAGGCGAAGGCAATTCAGCATGGCATGGTCTCCATCACTTCTCATGCAGCATCTGGTCGTAGACTTCCCGTTTGGACAGTCCGCGGCGGCGCGCCACCCGCTTGATGGCGTCCATCCGCGGCATGCCATCGGCAATCAGCGTCTTGACGGCTTCCACCACGGGCGTATCGTCAACCGGCGGCTCCGTGGCCTTACCGATGAGCAGGGTAATCTCGCCCTTGACGGAGTCGCGCGATGCCAGTTGCGCGCGGACCTCGGCGGCTGTGCCGCGCAGATACTCCTCGTGAATTTTGGTGAGTTCGCGCGCCACCACCACGAAGCGCTGACCGAGCACGGTTTCGACGGCCTCGAGCGATTCCAGGATTCGGTGCGGCGCCTCGTAGAAGATCAGGGTGGCCTGCTCCTCGGAGAGCGCCTCCAGCAGGTGGGCCCGCTGACCCTGCTTAGCTGGCAGAAATCCGCCGAAGTAGAAGGCGTCGGTGGGCAGTCCGGAGCCGGCCAGGGCGGTGAGCGAAGCCGAGGGACCGGGGATGGCTACGACGGCGATGCCGGCATTGATGGCGGCGCGCACCAGGCGGTACCCGGGGTCGGAGACCAGCGGCATGCCGGCGTCGGAAACCAGCGCGATCACGGCGCCGCTGGCTTCGCACGCGATCAGATCGGCTTCGCCCAGCACGCGGACGGCG
This sequence comes from Candidatus Solibacter sp., assembly GCA_026394025.1. Taxonomy (GTDB): domain Bacteria; phylum Acidobacteriota; class Terriglobia; order Bryobacterales; family Bryobacteraceae; genus Solibacter. Next base: position 3,803 of record JAPKZC010000190.1, on the reverse strand, counting down.
CGATAGGAGATGTCCTCCAGATTGCCGATGGGCGTAGCCACCAGGTAGAGCAGACCGGCCATATGTACTGAGTATAAGCGGCAACTTGCGGCTTCTCACCATGGGAAAATACATAGGTGGATAGAACCCCGGAGTTGAAGTTCGTTGGTGAGGTCGGTGAAGAGCTGGCAGTGTGGGAGTGGCCGGGGGAAGATCCGCCGTTTCTATTGGCGCATGCCACGGGATTTCACGGCAGGTGCTGGGACCGGATCATCGCCATGTTTCCGGAGCGGCACTGCCTGGCGTTGGACGCGCGCGGGCACGGGCGCAGCAGCCAGCCCAAACTGCCCTACCATTGGCGGATCTTCGGGCACGACATGACGGCTGTGGCGGAGCACTGGGATGTGCGCGATGCCATCGGTATCGGCCATTCGAGCGGCGGGCACACCACGGTGCAGGCCGCGGCGCTGCGACCGCACACCTATCGCGCGCTACTGCTGGTGGACCCCACGATCTTCCCGCTGGAATACTACGGTATGGAAGCGCCGGACGCCTCGTTCACGCTGCGGCGGCGCAATACCTGGGCATCGCCGGACGAGATGTTCGAGCGCTTCCGAGCGCGCCTTCCGTTCGCCAACTGGCGGCCGGAGATTCTGCGGGACTACTGCGATTACGGCGTGCTGCCTCGCGATGGCGAATTTGTGCTGGCTTGCCCGCCCGCGCTGGAGGCGTCGATCTATCTGAACTCCAAAGAGCCGGCATCGAACATCTATGCGGAGGTGGCGCAGGTGCGGCATCCCGTGGTGGTGATGCGCGCGGACAGGGAACGGAGGCCCGGGATCTTCGATTTGGCCGCATCGCCCACGGCGCCGGATCTGGCATCGCGATTTGCCCATGGGCGCGAAGTCGTGCTGCCGGGAGCTTCGCACTATATCGCCATGGAAGAGCCCGAAATGGTGGCCGACGAGATTCGGAAGCTGGCGGGCGTGCGATTCGGAGTCATCGCTCCCTGACCCGGCGAAGCCTGAACGAAACAGGGCGTGTCTTTGACGCCGAGTCGCGGAAGGTCAACACCTGAGAGCGCGGAGTGAGCGGAGCCGCGACCGTGAGAGCGGTTTCTCGAAACACGAGACCGACCTGAAACGGTGCACGAAGCAGCTTCCCGTATCGCCCCTTATATCCGGTGGAACGCCTTCAGGATCTCCCGCGTGGAGTAGTGCATCGCAATCGGTCTTCCGTGCGGGCAGCTCATCGGACAATCCGTGGCGGCGAGCGCGCGCAGCAGCCATTCCATCTTGGCGAAATCCAGGCGCATATTGATCTTGATGGCGGCGCGGCACGCAATCGAAGCGCAGATATTGCGCCGCAAATCGTCCAGCGACGCAGCGCGCATTTCGTTCTCGGCGATCTCCAGAATTTCAAACAGGATGCGTTCCAGATCCTGCGGCCCCACGTTGGCCGGCGCGGCTTTCACCGCGATCGTGCGGTTGCCGAAAGGCTCGGTCTCAAAGCCCGAAGCGTGCAGTTCCTCCGCAATGCGCGCGTAATCGATCTGCTGCTCCGGCGTCAGTTGCAGGATCATCGGCATCAGCAGGCGCTGCGTTTCCACCCGCCCGGCGGCGCGCTGTTTGAGCACCTGCTCGAACAGAATCCGCTCGTGCGCCACGTGCTGATCGATAATCCACAGCCCATCGCGCCCCGCCGCGATGATGAAGCTCTCGTGAATCTGCCCCAGCGGGCGCAGATCGCTCAATACCGATAGCGACATCTCGGGCGCGGGGATGGCGTCCGGCGGGAACTCGCCATGCAAATCCAGGCGGCGCGAGAGCTTGCCCGAGGGCGGCCCGCCGGGCGCCACTTCAATCGGCGGCGCGCCGAAATCCAGGCGCGGAGTGGGCGCGGCCGAAGCGCGCAGCGTGAACTCCGGCATCGCCGGCTCCGTCGCGTTGCGCGCCGCGCCGGCCCCGGGCGCCAGAACCACCGATGCCTCCGCATCCACCAGCCCTGCCGCCACCGGCTGCTCGTTCTCCATCATCTGGCTGAATTCGGAGTACGGCAGGCCGGCCGCGGGTTCCGCCGGCGGCGCCGGCAACGCGGCGGGCGAAAACGTGTTCGACGGGCGGGCCTCCATCAGCCGCTCGCGTATCGTGTCGCGTACGAAATCGTGCACGAAGGTGCCGTGGCGGAAGCGCACCTCGGTCTTCGAAGGATGCACATTGACATCCACCTCTTCGGCGTCGCATTCCAGAAACAGCAGCGCGAACGGGTACGCCGAGGGCGGCATCAAGTTGTAATAGGCGGAGGACAGCGCGTGCAGCACCAGGCGGTCGCGAATCAACCTCCCATTCACGAAAACATAGATCGAATTGCGATTGGACTTCTGCACCTGCGGGCGCGAGAAAAAACCGTTCAACCGGAAGCGCCGCACCGGCGGGTCATCGGGCTCCGGATTGCGGTATTCCGCAATCGCCTGCGAGGGTGGCACGCTGGGCGGCGGCAGAAACAGATCCCGCTCGCGCACGCCGATCTCCACCAGTTCGTCCAGAACCTGGCTGCCGAAAACCTGGTAGACGCGCTCTTTCATGCTCGCCACCGGAGTCACGCCCAGCAGTTCGTTGGGACCCGCGCTTAGCCGGAAACTCTTGTCCGGATGCGCCAGGCTGTAGTGCGTCACCAGCGACGCGATGTGCGCCAGTTCGGTCGGCTCGGTGCGCAGGAATTTGCGGCGCGCCGGAACGTTGTGGAACAGATCGCGCACCGTCACCGCCGTGCCCCCGCCCAGCGCTGCTTCCTCGCAGCGCAGCATTTTGCCGCCGGCGATTTCGATGCGCGTGCCGGTGGCTTCCTCCATTGATCGCGTCTCCAGCAGCAATCGCGAAACCGAGGCGATCGAAGGCAGCGCCTCCCCCCGAAAACCCAGCGTGGAGATGGAAAGCAGGTCCTTGACGTTGCGCAGTTTGCTGGTGGCGTGGCGTTCGAACGCCAATAGCGCGTCGTCGCGCAACATGCCACAGCCATCGTCCACAATGCGAATCAGGCGCCGCCCCCCCGCCTCCACCTCCACGCGCACTTCGGTAGCGCCGGCATCGAGCGAGTTTTCCAGCAGTTCCTTGACCACCGACCCGGGCCGTTCCACCACTTCGCCGGCGGCGATCTGGCTGGCTACCTGGTCGGGAAGAATGCGAATGCGCCCCATGCTGAAACGTTACCACTCCCTCCGCTTCCTCCGCGCTCTGCGGTCTTGATTCTCCTGGTTTTCTCTGCGCTTTCTCTGCCGCGCTATGCCTCTGCGTTGAATTGGCTCTCTCGTATCGCCAAACTCCTCTTGACATCCAAAAGGAATAGCGTCATACTCCTCTTGGATGTCTATAAGAGACCCCGGCATTCTCCAGGGCACGCTTGATCTGATGGTGTTGCGGACGCTCGAAACCATGGGGCCGCAGCACGGGTTCGGGCTGGCCAAACGCATCCAGCAGATCTCCGGCGGCGCGCTCGATCTCAACCAGGGGACCCTGTATCCCGCGCTCCTGCGCCTGGAGCAGCGCGGCTGGCTCACCTCCCGCTGGGGTACCAGCGATGCCAATCGCAAAGCCAAGTTCTACGAATTGACACGCGCGGGGCGAAAGCAGATCGCCCGGGAATCGCAAGACTGGGAGCGCACCGTGGCCCTCATGGAGCTCTTCCTTCGCCCCGCCGAATAGGACGGACCCATGCGGATGTTCTGGCGGCGCTTGATCGGGCTCCTTCGTGGAAACCGGATGGAGCGCGAATTGGACGAAGAGATCGGAACCCATCTTGCCATGCAGGAGGAAGAATTCCGACAA
>JAPKZC010001094.1 GCA_026394025.1 Candidatus Solibacter sp. | reverse complement strand
ACCTGGTTCTTGTCCTGCCAGGGGTTCGAGCCGTAGTTGGCGCGGAGGATGTCGCTGCGAATGACCTCAAAGTTCTCGCGGAACTTGTCCTTCATTTCGCGCTGCCATTGGAAGGAGAGGCTGGCGGGCGTGATGATGAGGGTGCGTTTGACCAGGCCGCGGATCTTTAGCTCCTTGATGAGCAGGCCGGCCATGATGGTCTTGCCGGCGCCCGGGTCGTCGGCGAGCAGGAAGCGGATGCGGGGCAGGCGGAGAAAATAGTCGTAAACGGCTTCGAGTTGGTGCGGGAGCGGGTCAACGCGGGCGATGGACAGGGAGAAGTAAGGGTCGTACTCGAAGGCGAGGGCAAGGCGCATGGCCTCGATGCCCAGACGGAACATTTTGGAGTCGCCGTCGAAGGGCTCGTTGTCGGGGGTGGTTTCGAGGAGCCTGAGCTTTTCCTCGGTCAGAATGATGTCCACCACCTTGCCGGTCTGGACGCCTCGGCCGATGAGCTTGACCGCGCCGCCCATCGGCACCGTCATGATGACTTCGACCGGCTCCGCGAACAGGGGGCCGCGAAGGACCTTGTTGGGCTTGAGCTGTTCGAGGGTCATGGGTGGCGGTTGGGTGTTGGGTGCGCCGGAGGGTCATGGGTGGCGGTTGGGTGTTGGGTGCGCCGGCGGGGCGGGGCGTGCGGGGTGCGGATGAGGTTGGCCCGGAAGCGGCCCTTTGGTGACCGGTGACTGTGCATTTGTGCCGCCCATAGCGTAAAGCTGCGCAATCGTGCGCCGAAGCGGGAAGAGTTGAAAGCGAAAAGTGGAGCCCCCTCTGCGCGCTCTGGCTTCGACTCAGAGGCAGGCCTTTCCTCGCAACGTCAAACGAAATCGCTTCGGAATTTCTGTTGGAAAAAGCAAGCAGCAGGGAAAGGCTAGAGGCTGGAGGTTAAAGGCTAAAATCGGCTTAGCGGCGGATGCGGAAGTTGGGCAATACCAGACAGTTAAGTGTTCCATTCCCCGGTAGTTTCTGCCGTGGGGGTGTTTGTTAGTGCTTCCACGGTAAGTCACGTCGAGACAACAGGTTACGAAAAGACATGCAAAAGTGCTGTTACGGTGTGGGTCGGGTGTGGATACGGTGTGGCTATGGTGAGGCTCGCTTGAGACTCCCAGGTGGGGCCGGCTTCAGGGCATTGTCAAACCTAATCGCTTCGTGTTTGGACGCTTAGGAATGGACGCCGGCCCGCATAAGTTGCGCGAGCCACGGGCGTCGGCGGCGCCTATCCGGCGGGTCAGCGCTGCTCTAAAGTCGGTCGGGGCTGGCACAAATCCGAGGCCCCGAAGTCCGAGATCCGAAGGAAGTCCGAAGGCCGAAGGCCGAAATGACTGCTGTGCCTGCTCTCCGGCAGGTCTTCCGGCCAAGCCCGATCCGGCTCGCCTTCGGGTTTCGGGAACCCATAGTAGGCTCACTCCTTTCGAAGGAGGCTGTTGCTCAACTCGATTAGGGTCACCGAGTTTGGCTGGAGCGTTTGCTCCCAAGTGAGCGTCACGCCGTTGATTTCTCCGGAGCGACTTACCGCCAGCTCCGCCTTGCTTTGGTCATTCCAGGCATTGCTGTGGGTGGCGTCAATGACGGATTCCTGCCAGCGGCCGGTTTGCAGGGCGGACGGGAGCGCGCTGAGGCGAAGCTGGACGGGACGGCGCAGGGCGTAGCGATCGCGGAAGT
>JAPKZC010001118.1 GCA_026394025.1 Candidatus Solibacter sp. | reverse complement strand
GGTGTCCCATCGCCGTCCCCTGCGTATTCCAGAATCCCCAGATCTTCAGCGTGCGCGGTCCCGGCGGAGTCACCCGCCCCCCGGTATTCACGTGCATGGCGTCGTCCAAATCCCACGCCAGCGCCGCTTGCCAGCCGGCCCGCGCCACTTGCGCTACATAGTCGGCCATCATCACGCCATACGGAAATTCCTTGACCCGCGGCTGCTGATCGCCGTTGATCTTGCCTTCGATCAGTCCCGATTCGCCCACGAACAGAGGCTTGGAAGCGGCCTCGGGATCGGTCTTGCGCAGCATCTCCCGTTTGGCGGTCAGCAGCTTTTCGATGTCGCCGCCCAGCACCTCCGCGTCCTTCGCGTACCAGTGCATCTCCCAGGCGCCGATTTCGCCCCGCAGTTCCGCCGCGCAGCGGTCCAGCCACTCCCAGTTGCCGGAATTGTCAGGACCGGCGATCTTCAGCCACCCCATGCCGCGCGCATCCAGCTCTTTCCGCAGGTTGCGCATACCCTGCGCCCACGCGGCGTAATCCACTTTGCCGCCCGGCCACATCCAGCCGCCGTTGGGCTCGTTCATGAAGTTGAAATACCGGATGACCTCATACTTCTTCACCGTTTTGAGATAGCCCGCGAAGTCCGCGTGGATGGTGGCCCAATGCGGGTCGTCCGCCCCTACGCGCGCGGCGCCGATGGAGAGGCGCGCCGGCGACCACTCGCCCAGCAGCACATCGATCTTTTGCGCTTGCGCGTAGTCCAGAATCGCGAACAGCGACGCCAGCCGCTCCATGCCCGATTCCCCTTCCGACCACACGTACCGCGCCTTGCCCGCCGCATCGAAACCGCGCAGGTACGATGAGGCGTTCAGCATCACGCGCAACAGTCCGGGCCGCAGGAAACCCACCCGCTCCAGCGTCGTCTTCCAGGCCTCCGGCGACGGCAGGTATTCGTACGGATCCCACTGTACGCCGAGCCCCATGAAGCGCTCCACCACCGGCGCCTTCAGATCCACCGTCACGGCGACCGGTTCCGCCGCGCAGCCAACCGCCGCGCCGAATCCGAACATCATCAGGACCGCCAGCGCGGTCGCGCCTTCTACTGTGCCGCGATGTTTCATAGAGAGATCATCGTAGCTTGATTGCGCACCCTTCGCGATTGATACTATGTCATAACATATGAACCGCCGAAACCTGCTTCGCGCCACTGCCTGTACCACCGCCGGCCTGCTCGCCGGACTCCGCCCGGCGTTCGCCGCCGATGCCGAGATCGAAGTCTCCCCGCAAGACGCGGGGCCCGAGATCAGCCCGCACATTTACGGGCATTTCATCGAGCACCTCGGCGCTGTGATCTACGACGGCATCTGGGTGGGGCGCGATTCCAAAATCGCCAACGTCGATGGCATCCGCCGCCGGTTCATCGAAGATATGAAGCGCATCGGAGCGCCCAATTACCGCTGGCCCGGCGGCTGCTTCGCCGATGGCTACCACTGGCGCGACGGCATCGGCCGCGCGCCGCGCCCGCGCACCTACAACTACTGGCAGGGCCAGACGCCGCCTGGCGTGGACCACACCGAAACCAACCAGTTCGGCATTCACGAGTTCATCCGTCTCTGCCGCCTCACCGGCGCCGAGCCCTACCTGGCCGCCAACGTGGGCTCGGGTTCACCCCAGGAATTCCACGATTGGGTGCTCTACTGCAACGCTCCGGCGAACACCGCGTCCGTGGCCGCCGAGCGCGCGGCCAATGGCGACCCGGAACCCTTCAGCGTCAAATGGTGGGGCGTCGGCAACGAGAGTTGGGGTTGCGGCGGCGACATGAAGCCTCAGGAATACGCCACGCTCTACCGGCGCTTCGTCACCCAGTTCCCGGCCTATGCGCCAAGGCCGTATCTGGTGGCGGTCGGCCCCCGCGGCCATTCGCGCGACATGGACCTGGAGTGGACCACGGGATTCTTCGAAGCCATGCAGGGCGGCCACCGGAGCAGGGTCGATGGCCTGTCGATGCACTTCTACACCGATTTCCGCAACAGTAAGGAGAAGGTCTCCACCTTCGGCGCGCGCGGCTGGTACGACGTGATCCGCGAGGGGCTGCGCACTGAAAACGTGATCGAGCGCCACTGGGCTCTCATGGGCAATTACGATCCCAATCACCACACGAAGCTGATTGTGGACGAGTGGGGCGTCTGGTATCGGCCCGGAGAAGAGACCGCGCCCGCCCACCTGCTGAGCCAGCCGCTCACTCTGCGCGACGCGCTCCATACCGCGGTGACGTTCGACGTCTTCAACCGGCACGCCGATAAGGTCGCGATGGCCAACGTCGCGCAGACCATCAATTGCATCCACTCGCTGTTTCTGGCGCAGGGCGACCGATTCACACGGACACCGGTCTACTACGTGTTTGAGATGTACAAGAACCACATGGGGGCGCGTGCCGTGCCGTTGAAGGTACGCTGCGACGAATTGTCAGTGCCGGGCGGTGACGGGACTGTGAAGATGCCCGGCCTCTCGGGTTCCGCGTCGCTCAAGGACGGCAAACTCGCGCTGACGCTGACTAATCCCTCGCTCGATTCGCCGCTGACGGCGCGCATCAAACTGGCCAGCGGCACTGCCGCCGAGGCGCGCGCCATCGTGCTCACCCACGCCGACATGACGGCCCGCAACACCTTCGACCGGCCCGAGGAAGTGAAGCTCGCGCCGCTACCGGTCAGTCTCCGCGGCGGCACGGTGGAAGTGGCGATCCCGAAACACGCGGTGGTCTCGATCGAGGTGCGGGTGAGCTAAGTACACCGTTTCATAAGCACGGTCTCGTATTTCGAGAAACCGCTCCCTTATAGTTACTCCGTAAGGAGAAATTCAAATAAGGGTTATCCACAGCCGTCGAAAGCGGCGTCCTGTGGAAAAGGCGTTCGCTCAATTGCCAATCGGCGACGGCTGGTGGCAAGGTAGGAGAGCGAGCAGGCATCCCGCGGGTACGAATAACGCTCCCTGACACCGCGACGCTATTGACGTAGCGTCGAGAGGTCTACCGTGAGAGCTTCGACCGCGGGATGCGCTTTGGTTCCAAAACGAATCCTCAGATGTCGTCTGGTTTACCAGACTCTACTATAAGGCCTTCGCGGAAACAAAGTCCTGCCTGCACGCACGACGACGGTGTAACCACCGAAAGGAAGATTAAAAACGTGTCCACACTCAACTCCGCAGAAGAGCAGAAGCCGTGCTACGCAGCACACATCGGTCTGGACTGGGCCGATCAAAAACACTTCTGGACGATGCGGACCGCCGAAGGCAAACTCTCCCGCGGGGAACTGAAGCATACCCCGGAAGCCATAGAAGTCTGGGCCGTCGAGCTGGCCCGGACGTTTGGCGGCCGGCCGATCGCCCTGGCGCTGGAACAGGTGCGCGGTGCGCTGGTTGCCAACCCCACCAAGTTGGCCCATTACCGGATGAGCGTCTGCCCTTCCGGGGCCAAGGGCGATCCCAGCGATGCCGATCTCATCCTGGACTATCTGGTCAAGCATCCAGAGCGGATCCGCTGTCTGGAGCCGGATACGGTGGAGACCCGCAGCCTACAGTTCCTGGTCGAGGAGCGCCGTAAACTGGTCAATCAGCATACCTGCCAGGTACAGATCCTCATCTATTGGCTCAAACAGATCTTCCCGCAGATGCTGGAGTGGTTCGACAATCTGTCCACCCCCCTGGTAGGCGACTTGCTCAAGCGCTGGCCCGAATTGCCGAAGTTGCAGAAGGCCTCGGCGAAAACATTGCGCAGATTCTTTGACCAGCACAACTGCCGCAGCGAAGAGCGGATTCAACAACGACTGGAGGAGATCGGCCAGGCCGTGCCCGCTACTACCGAGGGCGCCTTGCTGAAGACCGGCGATCTGTGCATTCGGCTCTCGGTTCAATTGCTGGCGAGTTTGCGCGCTGGCATCGCCGAGTTCGACCGCCAGATCGAGGTCATCTACCAGACCCATCCCGACCGCTTCATCACCGCATCGTTACCAGGAGCCGGGCCGGCTCTGGAACCGCGGTTGCTTGCTGCCTTGGGAACCAACCGCGAACGTTTCGAATCCGCCTCCAACATGGCGTGTTGTTTCGGCATCGCCCCGGTCACGGAAAGCAGTGGTAAATCCCGCTGGGTTCACTGGCGTTGGGCCTGTTCCAAGTTCGTGCGTCAGACCCTTCATGAATGGGCGAACTGTTCGATTCGAACATGCGGCTGGGCCCGGCAACACTATGACAGGCAGCGCCTCAAAGGCAAAGGTCATCATGCCAGTGTTCGTTCCGTTGCCTTCAAATGGATCCGCATCCTCTTCCGCTGCTGGAGAGACCGCGTGCCCTACTCCGAACAACGCTATCTGGAAGCACTTCGCACTCACGGCGCTGCCCCATCCATACCCGCGGCGATCGTTGATGAGCCCACAACAGACCTCACCGGCGCCCAGTGGGAAAGCTGTGGAGGTTTTTCGAAACTCGCCAAAGTTTCCTCTTGACGGATTAACTCAGATGTCTCACGGTCGCGGCTCGGATTGGCGCCGCAGATGCATCCGTGAACGGCAAACCTACAGCCTCTTGAACGCCACCACCGCCAGGGGCGGCAGCGTTACGGCGATGGAGTGCGGCCGGTTGTGTTTGGCCACAGGGCGCGAGGAGACGCAGCCGCCGTTGCCCATGTTGCTTCCACCGAACAACTCCGAATCCGTATTCAGAATTTCCTGGTAGAAGCCCTCTTCCGGCACGCCGAACTCGTACCCTTGGCGCGGCACCGGAGTGAAGTTGCAGCAGAACAGGATGAAATCCCTGGGATCCGTTCCGCGGCGCAGGAACGCGATGATGGAATTCTGGCCATCGCGGAAGTCCACCCACTCGAAGCCTGAATAGTGGAAGTCCACCTCATAGAGGGCGGGGTTTGCGCGATACACCCGGTTCAGCTCGCGCACCAGGCACTGGAGCTTGCGATGAGGCTCGAATTCCAGCAGTTCCCAGCGTAGGCCCTGATCGTGATTCCACTCCTCGCGCTGCCCGATCTCCTGCCCCATGAACAGCAACTTCTTCCCCGGATGCGCCCACATGTAGGCCAGGAACACGCGCACGTTGGCGAACTGCCGCCACTCGTCGCCCGGCATCTTATTGATCAGCGACCCCTTGCCGTGAACCACCTCGTCGTGCGAAATGGGCAGCACGAAATTCTCGGTGAACGCATAGAGCAGGCTGAACGTGATGTTGTTGTGCTGATACTTGCGGTAGATGGGGTCGTTGCTGAAGTAGTCCAGCATGTCGTGCATCCACCCCATGTTCCACTTCATGGTGAAGCCCAGCCCGTTGAGGTAGACCGGTTTGGACACGCCCGGGAAGGCGGTGGATTCCTCCGCTACGGTGAAGGCGCCCGGGACGGTGTGCGCCAGTTTGTTGAAGTGGCGCAGGAACTCGATGGCCTCCAGGTTCTCGTTGCCGCCGTACTGGTTCGGCACCCACTCGCCGGTCTCACGCGAGTAGTCCAGGTAGAGCATCGACGCCACGGCATCCACGCGCAGACCGTCGATGTGGAACTCCTTGAGCCAGAACATGGCGTTCGAAATCAAAAACGCGCGCACCTCATTGCGCCCGTAATTGAACACCAGGGTGCCCCAATCCTTCTGCTCGCCCTTGCGCGGGTCGGAGTGCTCATAGAGCGCCGTGCCGTCGAAGTAGACCAGCCCGTGCGCGTCCTTTGGGAAGTGGGCGGGCACCCAATCGACGATCACGCCGATCCCCGCCTGATGGCAGGCATCCACGAAAAACTTGAAATCGTCCGGCGTGCCGAACCGCGAGGTGGGCGCGAAATACCCGATCACCTGGTAGCCCCACGACCCGGAGAACGGATACTCCATGACGGGCAACAACTCCATGTGAGTGTAGCCCATCTGCTTTACGTACTCCACCAGCTTGACCGCCAGTTCGCGGTAGGTGAGCATCTGGCCCATCGGTCCGCGCATCCAGCTTTCGAGGTGGACCTCGTAGACCGACATGGGCGATTTCAGGATGTCGGAGGAGGCGCGGCCCGCCATCCACGCCGCGTCCTGCCATTGGTATCGCGAGTTGTCCCACACCCGCGATGCCGATTTCGGCGGCAATTCGCAATAGAACGCGTACGGGTCGGCCTTCAGCTGCTGGTACGCCGCGACGCGCGACCGCACGTTGTACTTATAGGAAGCGCCCTCGCCGAGCCCCGGTACGAACAGCTCCCAGACGCCGCCGTTGCGACGCCGCATGGGGTGGCGCCGCGTGTCCCAATCGTTGAACTCGCCGGCCAGCGAGACGGTCTCCGCATTCGGCGCCCACACCGCGAAGCGTACGCCGGCAGTGCCCTCGCTCACGACGGAGTGCGCACCCAGCGTCAGCCAGGCTTCGTAGAGCGTGCCTTCGGAGTGCAGGTAAAGATCGGATTCGGAAATCTGCGGCCCGAAGCGGTAGGGGTCGTCGATCTCCACCTCGCGCCCGTCCCACAGGTGCGCCCGCAATACGTAGGGGCCGGGTTCGCCGTCCAGGGCGGCCACGAAGAAGCCCTGTGCGTGCTTCTTCACCATCTCGTAGCGAGCGCCACCCGCCACCACCGCCGCGGTGTCCGCGTGTGGGAAAAATGCCCGGACTTCCCAACGCGGCTGGCCGCTCTTCTTGCGGACCGAGTGCGGCCCCAGGATGCGGAACGCATCCCCGTGATATCCGTTGACTATCGCTTCAATTTCTTCGCCAGTCATGAGAACCTGTGAATTCAAGTATGGACGATTTCCTGCTCGACGTGCCCAAAGCCGAACTGCATCTCCATCTGGAAGGTTCGGTGGAGCCGGAGACGCTGTACGAACTCGACCCCTCCACTTCCATCGAGGAGTATCGCGCCCTCTATCATTACACCGATTTTGACGAGTTTCTGCGAGCGTTTGGGGCGGTAGGCAAGCGCCTGCGGACTCCCGAGGATTACGCGCTGATTACGCGGCGCCTGCTAGAGCGGTTGGAAGCGCAGAACGTGCGCTATGCCGAAATCATTGTCGCCGCCGGCGTCGTGCTTTGGAAGCAGCAGGAGTTCGCGCCCATCTTCGACGCCGTCCGCGCCGCAGTTGCCGGGTCTCCAGTACAGGTTCGCTGGATTCTGGATGCCGTCCGGCAGTTCGGCGTGGAGCCGGCGATGCGGGTGGCCGGACTTGCCGCCGCGCGGGTGGATCAGGGCGTCGTCGCGCTCGGCATCGGCGGCAGCGAAGAGCGCGGTCCGGCCAGGTGGTTCAAGGATGTTTTTTCGTTCGCCCGAAGTGCCGGACTGCACCTGCACGCTCATGCAGGCGAGAGCATGGGGCCGGAATCCATCTGGGACGCGCTCGCTCTCGGCGCCGAACGCATTGGCCACGGAATCGCCGCGGTGCACGACCCTGCGCTGATGCGCCACCTCCGTGAGCGCGACATTCCGCTCGAAATCTGCATCACCAGCAATCTGGTGACGGGCGTGGTCAAGCGCATCGACGATCACCCGGTGCGCCGCTTGTTCGAAGCGGGAGTGCCAATCGTGTTGAACTCCGACGACCCGGCGATGTTCCGCTGCTCGCTGGCCGGGGAGTACCGCCTGGCGGCGGAGCAATTCGGGTTCACGGAAGCCGAACTCCGCGGAATCGCGGAGAATGGCTTCCGGTATGCCTTCGGGTGGTAAGATATCTGTAGGAGATATCCGTGCGATCTATCGCTCTCAAGCTACCAGAGGAACTCATGGAAGAGAGTGGGCGCCTGGCCGATACGCTGTGTGTCTCGCGCGCGGAGTACATCAGGATCGCCATTCGCCGGATGAATCGGAAGACGGCGGCACACATTCGCGCGGAACGCCTGGCGGAGGTTTCCAAACGCGTGCGCGAGGAAAGCATGAAGGTCAACGCCGAGTTCGCGGCCATCGAGAGAGACCCGGATGCTTAGGCGCGGGGAGATCTGGCTCGCCGATCTGAACCCGCCGCATGGTACGGAGCCGGGCAAGACCCGCCCCGTCCTGGTCATTCAGGCACAGGCTTTGTTGAATGCGGGGCATCCCTCTACCCTGGTCATCCCCCTCACCACAAAATTGGTGGACGATGCCGAGCCGCTGCGCATCCGTGTTCCGGCGGCAGGGCGCCTTCCAAAGCCATCGGACCTGCTGATGGATCAAATGCGAGCCATCGACAACGGTCGCCTGGTGAAGGGACCGCTCCTCCGTCTTTCGAACATGCAGATGAAACAGATCGGCAGCGCCTTTCTGGAAATAGTTGGCCTTGAAACATAAACTCATGCAACACCGCATCTCTCCCGCTTCGGCGATTACCGGCGCCATCACCTTGCCTGGTGACAAGTCCATCTCCCATCGCTATGCCATGATCTCCGCCATCGCCGATGGCGAATCGCGCATCCGCAATTACTCCACGGGGGCCGATTGCCACTCCACGCTGGGTTGCGTGCGGGCGCTCGGAATTGACGTGGAAGTTACCGGTACGGAAGTGGTGATTCGGGGCAAGGGTCTCGACGGATTACGCGTGCCCTCGGGCGATCTGGACGCGGGCAATTCGGGCTCCACCATCCGCATGCTAAGCGGAATCCTGGCCGCCCAGCCCTTCCTCAGCCGAATCTTCGGAGACGAGTCTCTCTCCCGGCGGCCGATGCAGCGCATCATGCGTCCGCTGGCGGAAATGGGCGCGGGAATTGGCGCGCGCGAAGGCAAGTTCCCGCCACTCGAAATCCATGGCACGAGCCTGCGGCCCATCGATTACACTTTGCCCGTGCCCAGCGCGCAAGTGAAGACGTGCGTCCTGTTTGCCGGACTCTTCGCCGAGGGGCGGACCTCCGTCAACGAGCCGGTGGCGTCGCGCGACCATACTGAGATCGCCCTCCGCGAGTTCGGCGCCGATGTCAGCGTCGCAGGGCGCAAGATCACCCTCACCGGACGTCCCCATCTTACGGGCCGCGAACTCATGGTGCCGAGCGACCTATCTTCGGCCGCGTTCTTCATTGTGGCCGCGCTGCTGATTCCCGGATCGCAGCTCACCATCCGCGGGGTCGGCTTGAATCCCACGCGCTCCGCCCTGCTCGATTTCCTCAGCGGCATGGGCGCCAGAATCCTCATCCCCACGCTGGAATGCCGGAACGGCGAGTTGATCGGCGATATCGTGGTGCAGCACTCGGATCTTAAGGGCGGCATTGTGGAGGGTGCGCTGACCGCGGCGCTGATCGACGAGATCCCAGTGCTGGCCGTGCTTGGGGCGGCCACCGAAGAAGGGCTGACAGTGAAGGATGCCGGCGAACTCCGCGTGAAAGAAACGGACCGCATTCGCACCGTAGTGGAGAACTTGCGGCGGCTCGGCGTAGCGGCGGAAGAGACTCCCGACGGCATGGTGATTCCCGGGCGCCAGAAGTTTCGCGCAGGCGAGTTCGACAGCTTCGGCGATCACCGCATCGCGATGGCGTTCGCCGTGGCGGCGCTGTGCGCGGATGGCCCCAGCGTCATCGAGAACGCGGATGCGGCATCGGTGAGCTTCCCCGAGTTCTGGAGCACGCTGGCGCGAATTACCGTGGCATGAGGCTTTGCCTTATGCCACGGTACGCAACTCCAGGACCAGCGCGTCCAGCGCGATGGTCTTCTGAATATTCCGCCGGATCAGCATGGCGATTTCGTCCACCCGGGTCACCGCCTTGCGAATCCACGCGAACTGCACCTTGGCCGCCAGCGCTTCGAGTTCGCGGCGGATGTCCTGATTGCGAATCTCGCCCGTGCCCTCGTGCAGCAGCAG
>JAPKZC010001017.1:840-3304 GCA_026394025.1 Candidatus Solibacter sp. | reverse complement strand
TGACGAGGGCCGCGCGGCTCGATGTGGAACTCGAGGAGAGCTTCCCCTGGCAACCTCATTTCCGCGCGTAACCTGAGCCGGCGATCACGTTCGTATCCGACGACACGCCAGAAGTCCAGCGCTTCCCCGTAACCGACCATCTCCGGATCGCGGCGTCCGCGGCGAAGACCAGGTCCGCCAACCAGACGATCTATCCATCCGCGAAGTTTCCAGAGCCAGGCCGCGGCATACCAACCGTGCCCGCCGCCAACGCGGCAAACCGCACGAAACACGACGTAGGCTGGAGCATCCACGGCAAGTTGGCGAGCGTCGCGAAAGACGGCGCCACCCGCCCAATCAGGGTCGCCGGGGATGGGCCCCGCCATCGACCAGTTCGTCTCGACCCGCTGCTCCGCGATTGTGGACAAGGCTGCCCGGATCGCCTGGCGCACTCCGAGCAGTTCTTGTGGAATCAACTTTGTAATGCGGTCCTCGCGACATACCACCGGGTTCTTGAGTCCTTCCGCAAGGGGCTTGGCGATGTCGTGGCTGAGCGGAGTGACGAGGTGGATCCAATAAGAACTCAGACGCGGTGTCAGGATGGGAACCGGGATGACCCAGCGGCGTCTCAGGCCGAGTTCTTGCGCCATGACGCTCATGATGGCGCGGTAACAAAGCACCTCGGGACCACCGATATCGAACACGCATCCGGTTGTCTCATGCACGGACAGCGTGCCAGCGAGGTATCCGACGACATTTCTGACCGCAATTGGCTGGCACTGCGTGCTTACCCATTTTGGAGTAATCATCACAGGCAAGCGCTCGACAAGGTAGCGCAAGATCTCGAAGGATGCCGACCCAGACCCAATGATCATGGCCGCGCGCAGCACCGTCACGGGCACACCGGTGGAAGCAAGTGCCTCTTCGACCTCGCGACGAGAGGAAAGGTGCTGGCTGAGACCGGGTCCGGTCTCACCGAGTCCGCCGAGGTAAATGATTCGTGCCACACCGGCTTGCCGCGCAGCGCAGGCGAACTGCAACGCGAGGTGCCTATCCCTGTCGGCATACTCCGCTCCGGCGGATGTCATGGAATGAACCAGATAGAATGCTGCCTCGCAACCGACGAGGTTCTTGGCAAGGGTCGCGGCGTCTGCCAGATCGGCTTGCCGGATCTCTACTCCGGGTTGCGCCGCCCACTCCCGGTGCGCGAGTTTTTCCGGCGAGCGAACAAGGCAGCGAACCATATAGCCTTCGTCGATCAGGCGCGGGGCCAGCCGGCCACCGATATACCCGGTGGCACCGGCAATCGCGACGCGTTGCGGGCGGATGAATTCCGGCACTATTAGCACTCGTATAGCTGGTTGCGCGGGACGTGGTTCATATTCACACTGCCGACTCCGGGAGTCTTCCGGCGGTGCGGGGAGTTGGCTGAGTCATATCGAAAAGGATGCCTTACCGCGATCGACCGAGGCAAACAATTTCCGGGGTCTGCCGGCCGTACTTGTTTGGGGCTTGTGTGCCCCTTTGATCCGCAGGTTCCGGTTGCGAGTCCGTGCCGGACTACCCGCGTCCTCCGCAGGTCGAACCGTGGGGAACATTGCGCCCGGCAATTCCCCACAGACAGCGCGCCGATGAGTGCGGTCATGAAAAGCCTCAAGCGCGCCATGGGCCGAGTACAGCCGGGAACTCAGAGCAAAACTGTCCGCGGGCCAGTGCCGCCTCATCACGCCCGGCTAAACGCGAGTCCTGTTTGAGCGGGCTTGCGAGTTATATCCAGTTGGATATAATTGAGTCATGCGTCCGCTGCGCTTCCTTGGCGATTCGAGGGCGTGGAGGAGATTCGCGTTTCGGACTCAAGCAACGCTTACCGCGTGATCTACCTGGCCAGGCGAGCGGAGGCTGTCTACGTCCTGCACGCCTTCCAGAAGAAAACACAGGCGACGCCACGAAAGGATCTTGAAATCGCGAAAGGACGATGCAGGCAACTGTTGGGAGGAAGGATATGAGCAAACCCGAGAGCTACGCAAGTGTTTGGGATGCGATCGCGGACACCCCCGAGCAGGCTGCGAATCTGAGAGCGCGGGCCGAACTGATGCAGAAGATCGGAGCCCGTCTGAAGAAACAGGACTGGACACAGGCGGAAGCGGCGAGCCGTTGCGGCGTGACGCAGCCACGGATCAACGATCTGCTCCGCGGCCGGGTTTCGCGCTTCTCGCTGGACGCGCTGGTCAACATCGCGACGGCGCTGGGCTGCCGCGTGCGCGTCGATCTCGACGCTGCCTGAGTGTCATGGCGCACGGAGCGGCCGGGCCGGTCCGCCGGTGGAGCGTCAAGCCGGGGATATCCGTTGCCCGGCTCTCCGCGGAGCCAATGAACAACGCGATCTTGCGAGGCAGCTCCGTCCGCAATTCGTGTGCCGGATCTCGTAACCACTGCGGTTCCTTGTGGTGTAAGATAACCGCCGGCTCCGTGCGGGTGTGCGACG
>JAPKZC010001017.1:0-824 GCA_026394025.1 Candidatus Solibacter sp. | reverse complement strand
ACCGTTAGGGAGCGGTTTGCCTTTAGGCCCCCGGAGGAAACCGCTCCCTAACGGTCGCGGCTCTGCTTTCAAGTCTCGCACCCGCTCCGTGCGTGGGTCAACA
This sequence comes from Candidatus Solibacter sp., assembly GCA_026394025.1. Lineage (GTDB taxonomy): Bacteria > Acidobacteriota > Terriglobia > Bryobacterales > Bryobacteraceae > Solibacter. Next base: position 721 of record JAPKZC010001017.1, on the reverse strand, counting down.
GTGGGAGGGGAATAGGCAATAAAATTGGAAGGATCAGGATACCGGTTCCAGGGAGTTCGACGCTAACCTGGAGATGAGAGAAACGGTTCCTAAAGGAGAAAGAATGCAGAAGCGCAAACTTGGAAAGAGCGGCCTGGAAGTTTCGGCGATCGGGCTCGGCTGCATGGGAATGAGCTTCGGTTACGGCCCGGCCAAAGCCAAGCAGGAGATGATCCCGACTATCCGGGCAGCCGTGGAACGCGGCGTCACGTTCTTCGATACTGCGGAAGTGTACGGCCCGTTCATAAACGAAGAACTCGTGGGTGAAGCGCTCGCTCCGTTCCGTGAGCAGGTGGTGATCGCCACCAAGTTCGGGTTCAAACTTGATCCGAACACCGGCAAACAGGCCGGGTTGAACAGCCGGCCAGAACATATCAAGCAGGTCGCTGAGGGCTCGCTGAGGCGGCTCAGGGTCGAGACAATCGATCTTTTCTATCAGCACCGTGTTGACCCGGACGTGCCGATCGAAGACGTGGCGGGAGCGGTGAAGGACCTGATACAGGAAGGCAAGGTCAAGCACTTCGGGCTTTCCGAAGCGGGAGTGCAAAGCATCCGGCGCGCTCATTCCGTCCAGCCGGTGACGGCCCTTCAGAGCGAATACTCGCTGTGGACAAGGGGTCCTGAGAAGGAAGTGCTGCCGACCGTAGAGGAACTTGGAATCGGCTTCGTCCCGTATAGCCCT
>JAPKZC010000934.1 GCA_026394025.1 Candidatus Solibacter sp. | reverse complement strand
TTACATCGCGCTGGCGTCGCCAAGGCGGAGATCGCCCGCCGGCTCCAGGTCGGGCGCACTTCAGTACGCCGAATCCTGGGCGATTCCTCCCAGAAATAGGTCCTCTCGCCTTCCTTACGCAGGCTTACCGAAAGGACACGGAACATCACGAGCAGGTCCTTGACAGAAGTTTACCAGACGGGTTGTTTGTTTGCGCAACCTGACAAAAAGCTGTCCTCAACATCCGCTATGCCGACCAACTGAGGGAGGGCGCAGCAAGGCAACGCGCCTCTGAAGGCCCCTCGCAACCCGCGAGCCCAGTCTGTTTGAGTGATCCCCGTTTGCTAGGCTGAAGTCGGCGCACTGCCCAAGATGCGATGCTACCTGCGGAAAAATACGCTTATGATGTCCGGCGCATAACCCAAACTGGAATTCTACGCTTGGCACTAGACTCTTCGCCAGTCTCTTCAAAAAACAAAACTGGCTCCCAACCTTCTCGGGCTAAAATATTCAACGAATTATAAAGAGGACCGTTTAATTGCTTACACTCACTTTTGTCCGAGGAAAACAGAAAATCCTGGTCCAGAAGTTGGAGTTCTCCGTATTCGAACTGGGGCATATTGACTCCGTTGTAGCCTATCCCCTCGCCAATCGCAAGGTGGCCCACTCGGTTGCCCCCAAGGCAGCGAAGCCCAACCCCCGAGAGAGCTGCCAAGACCTCAATCTGAGAAATCTCAGAGGTGAGAGGCGGTAGCGGCGAAAATCAACCTCACACCACCTTCGCCAGGGGTGGCTTCGCCGGGGAAACCGCCGGCATCCGGGCATTGCGTCCGGCGGCGCAATTGATTACAGTGACCCGAGAGGAACTATACCGCCATGCCGCAGGATCGCCGACAATTTCTTGCTTCCGCACTGACCGCCGCGCCGTTGTTTGTGCCGCGCTCGGCCTGGGGCGCCAATGACCGCCTCGCCTATGGACTGATCGGGTCGGGAGGCCGAGGGCGCTATCTTCAGACCAGTTTCCAGAAACTGGGCGCCGAGTGCATCGCCATTGCCGAGGTCTACGAGCCCAACCTGCAGAATGCGCTGAAGAGCACGCCGAACGCCAAGCCCTACGTGGACTACCACGATCTGCTGGCGCGGTCTGGCACCGACGCGGTGGTGGTAGCGACGCCCGATCATCAACACGCGCCCTGCCTTTTCGCCGCGCTCGACGCCAAGAAAGACGTCTACCTGGAGAAGCCGATGTCGCACTCCATTGAGGAGAGCCAGCAGATGATCCAGGCCGTGCGCAAGACCGACCGGATCGTGCAGATCGGCATGCAACGCCGCAGTGCGCCGGCCGTGATCGAGGCCAAGCGGGTTTTCGACAGCGGCATCCTGGGTAAGGTGACGATGGCCAAACCGATGTGGAACTGGAACACCTCCAGGCCGCTGAACAACTCCCCGCTCCCCGGAAAACTGGATTGGAGGCGCTTCCTGGGCAAGGCCAAGGACCGCGATCTGGAGCCCATGCGCTTCCGCTCCTGGCGCTACTTCTGGGACTACTCGGGCGGCAACATGACCGACCAGGGCACCCATCTGATGGACGTAGTGCAGTGGTTCAGCGGTGCGGGATTCGCCAAGTCGGCGGTGTGCCTCGGGCAGGCGGCCAAGAACACCGGCAGCGAAGTGCCGGACGTTTTCACAGCCGTCTTCGAATACTCCACGCTGATGGCCACCTGGACACTGAACTACTGCAACTCCTACGACAACGATTGGAGCGTGATGTTCCAGGGCGACCAGGGGACGATGCTGCTCAACACCGCGGGCTACAAGATCTGGAAGGAGCCGTGGCTCAAGAACCCGGCGCCGGTGCAGGAAATGGCGGCGCCGATTCCGATTGAGCCGCACATTCAGAACTTCATGGATTGCGTGAAGTCGCGCCAGCAACCCAATGCACCGGTGGAAGTGGGCGCCAGTGCGGTCAGCGCGCCCCATCTGGCGAACGTGGCCTTCCATGGCGACCGGCGCGCGCGACTCAGCGCGGATGGTTCCAAGGTGAGTTAGGGCAGGGGCTTCCAATCAGTAGCGGCGGCGGTCCGTCCGGCTACCCCACTCCTCAAACGGGCGGGCTCCCGACTCATCCACCAGGTGGATCATGGGAATGGTCCTCTGCGCGTGGGGCACGGCGATCTGCTGGTAGATAAACGAGTCGTCGAAGCCGGCGGCGGCGGCTTCCTGGTGGGTGGCGGCGAAAAACACGCGTGAAGCGCGCGCCCAGTAGATGGCCCCAAGGCACATCGGGCAAGGCTCGCAGGAGGCGTATACGTCGCATCCGCCGAGCTTAAAATCGCCCAGCACGCGGCAGGCCTCGCGAATGGCGACGATTTCGGCGTGCGCCGTCGGGTCGTTGGTGCGTGTCACCTGGTTGGTCCCCGTGGCGATCACGACCCCGTCCTTGACCACCAGAGCCGCGAACGGACCGCCATCGCGGCGCACGTTTGCCACGGCCAGTTCGATGGCCTGTCTGATGAGTGAACGCGACATTCGTCTGGCGGCGGGCCCCCTTAGGCTTCGATCAGTCCTGCACGGATGGCATGCTGGCGGTCTCATGCACGCCCAGTTTCTCCAGGATTCGGCTGCGATGGGAATCGGCGGTCTTGTAGCTGATGCCCAGTTGGAGGGCGGTCTGTTTGGTGGATTTCCCGCCAGCGATCAGCACCAGCACCTGGCGTTCGCGCTCGGTCAGCGCGAAAACCAGCCGTACCGACTCCCGATCGGGCGTAAACACGCGGCTGCGCCGGTCGGAAACGTCCATGGCTGTGCCAATGAAGCCCACAAAAACGGTATCTTCGATGAGCGGCGTGCCCGAGTTCTCAATCCAGCTATACTCTCCGCCGGCACGCTGCACGCGGTATTGCACGCGGAACGGACAGCGCGCGGTGAAGGCCTTCAGATAGGTTTCCAGGCACAGATCGCGATCGTCGGGATGGAGCCCTTCGGCCCACCCGTTGCCCAGTTCTTCTCCCATGGTACGGCCGCGGAATGCAAGCCAGGACCGGTTGAAGAAAGTGCACAGGGCGTCCGTCCCCGACATCCATACCATTACTGGCGCGGCGTCCAGGAGTTCATGGAATCGCCGCTCACTGCTGACCTGTTTCCGCTTCAGGTAGTCTACTTCTGCTTCCACTTCAGCCAGCTTGAGGCGGAGAACCGTCGTGTCGTCGAGTTGATGTCCGGGGGCCATTTATGATTTCCAGTCCGCAGAAGTAATGATAGGGGTAGTAACTACTAGCCGTAAAGTACCAAATTGGTTATTGTTGTGCGTTGGGAGACGAGCTGCCATGGGGTAAACCCCTGAACCAGCTTAACATTCTGTGGAACTTCTTGATTCCTGCGCGGAATAATGGATGAAAGGCCCATGACGTCAGCCCCAGTCGAGACGGACGACGAACTTTTGCTTCGCATGCAAAGCGGCGACGAAGAGGCGTTTCTGACGCTTTACCGCCGGCGTCAGGCGGGATTGTTCCGCTTTGCCCTGCATATGAGTGGCTCCATGCCGGTGGCGGAGGACGTGACTCAAGAAGTGTTTCTGGCGCTGTTGCGGGAGGATTGCGGCTTCGATCCGGACCGCGGAACGCTGTCCGGCTACCTGTTTGGGATCGCGCGCAAGTTGGTTCTCCGCCACCTGGAGCGTGGGCGCTCGCACGTGGCGTTGGATACCGATTCCGATGATTACGCCCAGCCGGAGTTGGCGGTACTGGACGACCCGCTGCTGGATCTGACTCGCCGCGAGGGGATCGACGCGCTGCGGCGCGCCGTTCAAGCCCTCCCCCGGCGGTATCGCGAGGTGGTGGTGCTGTGCGATCTCGAGGAAGTGGATTACGCCGACGCCGCGGTGGCGTTGGGCTGTCCGATCGGCACCGTGCGTTCACGGTTGCACCGGGCCCGCGGGCTGCTGTTGGAAAAGTTGCATCAGGAGCGGAATCCCCGGCAAGCTCTTGGAACGCTGAAGCCGGTGAGGTGTGTGTCATGAATTGTCAGGAATTTTGGAGTACCATCCCGGAGTTGGGCGATTGCGAAGGCCACCGCCATCTGCTGGAGTGTCCCGCGTGCGCGGCCCGAATGAACCGCCATCGGGAACTGGAAGCCGGTTTCCGCGCGGTCGCCGCCGGTTTGCGGCGGGTGGAAGCGCCGCCCCGCGTGGAGGCCCGATTGCGCTCTGCCTTCCGCCGCCAGACGGGGAGTGAAACCATCGCGTCGTCGCGCCGCTGGATTCCCGTGGCCACCTGGGCCGCGGCCTTCGCAGCGATGTTCGCCCTGGCCGCGTTCCTGGTGCGCGAGCGGCAGCCCGCGGCCGTGGTTCCGCCGGTGCAGCGCACCATCGAGTTGGCCATGCTGCAGCCGCAAGCCGATTATGAAGGCTTTATTCCGTTGCCCAATGCTGCTGGATTGGTTGCGGATGAAGACGATGTGAACCTGGTCCGCGTGGAAGTGCCGCGCAGCGCCATGATTGCGCTGGGTCTGCGGCTCCAACGGCATCGCGCGCGCCGTGCGTTTCTTGAATTAGCAGTTTGGCCGGAAAAAGAGGAATTAAGATGCGTATCACAGTTGTTGCCCTGATCGCGCTGGCCGCCGCGGCCTTTGCGCAAGGCCCTCCGCCGGGACGCGGCGGGCGAGGACGAATGGGCTTCGATGGATCTCTCGGCCGCGGTGGGCCACCCATCGAGTCCGGCCCCGGAATACTCCGGGCGGGAGTAAAGAATGCCCCGTTCTCCGCGGATGTAATCACCGAAAGCTCGCACACTCTGGCCGATGGCAATCACATTCGCCAGACTGTCACCTCCAAGGTGTACCGGGATGGCGAAGGCCGCATTCGACGCGAGCAAGCGGTCAAACTGAACGGCCTGGCACCGGACGCCAACATGCAGCAGATGGTTTTCATCAATGACTCCGTCGCCGGTGTCAGCTATTCGTTGAATGCCAAGGACCGTACTGGCACGAAGTTCGTGCGCAGTGGCGAGGGACGCGGGTCGCAGCGCCTGTCGCCCGACCCGTCAGGCCGCGGCGCCGGGGTGCGCTCGCGGGAGAGTTCCGCCGGTGGTCCGGGCGGGCGCGGCATGGACCGCCGCACCGCCGCGGAGCAGAACCTGAAGACCGAATCGCTGGGTCGCCAGACCATCGAAGGGGTGCAGGCGGAAGGCAGTCGCATCACCATGACCATCCCCGCCGGACAGGCGGGCAACGACTTGCCCATTCACATCGTCATGGAAAACTGGTTCTCGCCGGACTTGCAGACTACGGTACTCTCCAAGCACTCCGATCCGCGCAACGGGGAAACCTCAACCCGCCTGACGAATATCAGCCGCAGCGAACCCGCGCGCATACTGTTCGAAGCGCCGGCCGATTACAGGGTCAGTGAATCCTCCACCGGCATGCCGCGCGCCCGCGGCGGGGCGGGCCAGGCGAAGCAGTAGACGGTGGGACGGACCATCGCCTTGCGTGGTCTGTCAGCGCGCTGTCGGCGTCGCCCCCCTCAATTGGCGATGCGGGGCAGGATTCCATCCGATTGGCAACCTGCGCGGTGGTTGGCAACCGCCGCCGGCCAATCGGCCGCAGCGTGCCAAGCTGCCCCACAAGGTATCAGCCGCATTGGCCAACTTACGGGGCGCCGCGGCCGCCCTTCTCCAGGCGCTCGATGGCCTTGGCGAACCCCCCGGGGGAGTGAATCAGAATCGTCCTTCCGCCGAGCCGCGAAAGGGCGTTTTTGATGGTATCGGCCGGCATCGACTCCGCCGGCTGGCGGAAGATGGGGGCGAGTTGAAAGTAGAAGAACTGCGGCGCCGGTCCCGCCGGCTTCTCCAGACTCGCCTGCGGCACGCGGTCGAAATACCGCGCCGCCGGTCCCAGGAACAGCACCACATCGCTGGGCGGTTGCGCCTCGATTTCGCGGTTCACCAGATCGGTCAGCAGGTCCACGTGTCCCCGCTTATTTTGGAGCACCTGGAAATCCACCAGCCCCAGTTCGATACTGGTCATCGTCTGTGAAACCTCCACCATGTCCTGAAGCAGGAAACCTTCCTTGCGATAGAGTTCCCTCTGCTGATCGAGGTTGAACAGTACCAGGCGCACCGACCGCACCGGCACGCGTTCGAGCAGCGACGATACCGTGCTCATCAGCGTCACCATATCGTTGGGCCGCATGCGCGTACGCCGCGGGGATAGCGGGGTGGCGTGCAGGAAGATGGTCATCCGCAGCGCCGCCGTATCGTCGGTTCCCTGCGGCAGCGTGCGCGACCCGCGCAGGCCGATTTCCCACACCGTATCCGGCGGTATCGCCACCTTTACTTTGCGCTCCGCACGGCTCAAGTGCACGTCCACGCGCCAGCTCTTGCGGCAGACGCGGCCGGAATCGTCCCGCATCATCCAGCGTACGTTGTAGGCGCCTTCGCCGAGCAGGTAGCCGCCGCCCACACTCGCTGCGACATTTGTCTTGGGCACATGGGGCAGCGCGACACGCGACAGCAGGTGCACCGGTCTCCGCGTGCCGCCCTCGGGCGTGATGCGGGTCAGCGTGGTCCACCCATGCCCGCTGCCCGTGTACTGATTCATCGGCACCGTGACCGTGTACCCCGCCTGATACCGGAAGCTGTAGTTCAGCGAGGGCCTGGTCGCCGTTACTTCGCAGCGCAGCGCTTGCTCGCCCGCCTGCCCACCATCCAGTTGCGCGACCAAGGAGCGCAAGCGGCTCGGATTGACGATACTCTGCGCCGGCGCCGCGGCACAGGCGGCCAGTGCGAGAAGCAGGGCGTATCGCATTCCTTCTATCTTAGTACTCCGTTTCGCGAATACACTCTCGTATTGCGCGGCAACCGCTCCGGACCCGGAGGGTACCCCGGGCGCGGCTCCGATCAGAGCCGCGCGCGTCAGCAAGCGGTCTCCCGATACGTCACCGTAGTTCCGAATGTGAGTACCCACTGACTGCTGGACTGGAGCGGACCGGCGCGCCGATGACGGCTATTTCGGCTAGAATTGGCGGTGCGATGGGCTACGATCCTGTTGTTTTCATTTCTTCAACTTCGGACGACTTGAAGGAATACCGCGAACAGGCCGCCAAGGCCGCACGGGCAAGCGGCTTCGCGCCGCGCATGATGGAGGACTTCCCGGCCAGCGGACATGCGCCCACACTGCCCGCTTGCCTGAAGATGGTGGCGGAAGCGGAAGTGGTGGTCGCCATCGTGGCGCACCGATACGGGTGGGTGCCGGAAGACCCGTCAAATCCCGACGCCAAGAGCATCACCTGGCTGGAATGCGATCATGCGCGGAAGCTGGGGAAGGAGGTGCTGGCATTCCTGGTGGACCCGCGCTACGAAGGCTGGCCGCCCCAGTCGTATGAAAACTACCGGCTGGTGACGGAGCGGAAGCGGCCGGGGATTTCCGCCGAGGTGGAGCGCAACGAAGAGAAGCTGGGGCAGTTCAAGCGGGAACTGAGCCGTTCTTTCCGCACGGAGTTCACCGATGTCAAAAGCTTGCGGCCCCTGGTTTCCGAGGCGCTCGCTGCGTGGCGGATACGGGACCCCCGCTTTGCGGCGGCGCGGGAGCCGGGCGACCCGGAGACGTACCTGGAAAGACTCGAAGGGGCGACGCGTCAGATCCGCATTACGGGCTTGAAGACCAAGCGGACCGAGCCTTACGTTTTCGGCATCCATGAGATCTACATTCCGCTGAAGACGCTGGCCGGCCAGGAAAGGCCGCGCGGCGGCGCAATCCCGGATACGGAGCAGCAGCGACGCGTTGTGCTGGAACAGGCGCTCTCTCACCGCAAGGTAGTGATTGTCGGCGACCCCGGGTCGGGCAAATCGACGTTCCTGCGGCGCGTGGCGTTCGAGCTATGCCGCAAGCTTCGCGGCACGCTGCCGGAGGACGCCCCTCCGTTTCTGGCCGTGAACGACTGGCGCTTCCCGATCCTGATCCGCGTGGCGGATCTGGCCAAGCTGTTGGCGGCGGACCAGTCTCCCAAGCCGGACGATTCGCCGGACTGGATTCCTTACTTCCTGGGCAGGCAGAGCGACGAATACAAGTGGGGTATCGGCGAGGCGTTCTTCCGCCGCAAGTTGGAGGAAGGCGGCTGTCTGGTGATGGTGGACGGCCTGGACGAAGCGCCGGAACGCCGCATGCGGGAGCGGATTGCGCGCCTGTTCGAACGCGCCACCTCGGCCTACCGGAAATGCGATTTCCTGGTGAGCACGCGGCCCCAGACGAATATAGGCGATGCCGTACTCGTCGAATTTCAGCCGGTGCGGATCGGCGATTTGGAGCTTCCGGAAATCCGCGCCTTCTTCAGGCACTTCGCGCAAGGTCTGGCGTTGGATGAAACCGAATCGAATGCCTTCAAGAACGATCTTGAAACCGCCCTGAAGCGTCCCGAGATTTTCGAGATGGCGGGCAATCCGATCATGCTGACCGCGCTAGCCGTGTTACAGCACAACGACAAACGGCTGCCGGAGTATCGTGTGGAATTGTATGAGTCCATCCTGGACTGGCTGGCCGCCGCGCACGAGCACAAACAAGGTCGCTTACCCAAGGAGAAGTGCATCGAATACATGCGCAAGCTGGCGCTCGCCATGCAGGATGAACCGGCGGGACGCGTGGTGCAGGTGAACAAACGCTCCGCCGCCGAACTTTTCACGCGGGAGTTCGACGGCAGTGTGGACGCCAACGAAGTTCTGTTGGAGCGGGAAACACAGGATAGCGGAATCATTTCCGCGGTGGGCAGCGACCTCAAGTTCTGGCACCTGAGTTTTCAGGAGTACCTGGCGGCGCGCGAGATCGCGAGCCTGAGCGACCAGCAGCAGATTCAGCGGGTAGTGGAGTCCGGCAAGCTGTATCAACCGGAATGGCGGGAGACGATGCGCCTGCTGGGGGGTATTTTGCGCCAGCAGGGGGAAGCCAAGATTGATGGGCTCTTCGACGCGATACTCAGTGGCGACCGGCCCTCGCTGGCGGACCAGGTGCGTTGCGCGGCGCTGCTCAGCGGCATGATGCGGGACCTGTCGCGTATGAACTACAAGCCGAAGAATGCGGCGTATGAACCGGCGGTAAGGAAGGTGATGGGGATCTTCGAATCCGGAGAGGCTGAACGGATCGAAATCGGGAAACGGTCCGAAGCGGCGGATCTGCTGGGTCAGGTGGGCGACCCGCGGTTGGAAGAAGACAACTGGGTGGACATTCCCGCGGGGAGTTTCCTGATGGGCGCACAGAAGCGAAAAAAAAGAGATCCGAACTACGATCCGGAGGCTTACGACGACGAGGCGCCGGTGCACGAGGTGACGCTGCGGGGTTTCCGGATCCGGCGCCTTCCGGTGACGGTGCAGGAGTTTGCGGCCTTCATGAAGAAGGGTGGGTACGAGGTGTCGAAATACTGGGATGAGGGGTTCGGCACGTTCAGCGAACCTAAGGATTGGCGGAAACAGGAACAGTTTCCGAACCGGCCGGTGACCGGGGTTAGTTGGTTCGAGGCCGCGGCGTACTGCTGCTGGGCCGGCGGGCGATTGCCCACGGAAGCGGAATGGGAGCGGGTGGCGAGGGGCCCCAAGGGCAGCAGGTATCCGTGGGGCAACGGTCCGGCGCTCGATCCTTCGCGCGCCAACTACGG
>JAPKZC010000820.1 GCA_026394025.1 Candidatus Solibacter sp. | reverse complement strand
GGTTGGCTTCGAGAACCTCGGCCCTCAACGACTCAATCAACATCGACGTGTCTCCTCATACTCTGCGTATGCGATAAGATGCCTCTGATATGGCTATTGTCGCAGGTGTTGACTTCGGTACCCAGAGTACGCGAGTTTCTTTGTTTGATAGCGTGAGGGGGCGTCTCGGTTCGGCCGTGGCCGAGTACCCGGTCAAGCGGCGCCGCGAAGACCCCAACTTCGCCACCCAGAGCCACTCCGACCACATGCGCGCCCTCGCCGAGGCCACCCGGGCCGCGCTCAAGGCCGCCGGCGTCGCGGGCGACCAGGTCGCCTCCATCGCGCTCGACACCACCGGCTCCACCGTCATCCCCTTGGGCGCGGGCCTGCAGCCCCTCGACGATTACTACCTCTGGTGCGACCACCGCGCGAGCAAAGAGGCCGGCGAAATCACCGCCCAGGCGCGCGAGACGGGCCTCGAAGCCCTCAACTGGTGCGGCGGCGTGTATTCGTCGGAATGGGGCTTTTCCAAGCTCCTCCACTGGCTGAGGACAAACCCCGACAAGCGCGGCTCCATGGTCACCGCCATGGAGCACTGCGACCTGGTCGCCGCCGCACTTTGCGGCATCAGCGACCCCACGGCCGCCCCGCGCAGCATCTAGTGGATGTGGAACGCCGCCCTGGGCGGTTTCCCGCCCGAGGAGTTTCTCACCGGCGTCGATCCCCTGCTCGCCGGCGTGCCCGCGAAGCTCGGCGGCCGCTACGCAACCTCCCACGTCATCGCCGGCCAGCTCACGCCCGAGTGGGCCGCCAAACTCGGTCTCAAAGCCGGCATCCCGATCCCCGTCGGCGCCTTCGACGCGCACTGGGACGCCATCGGCGCCGGCATCAAGGAGGGCGACGTCGTCAACGTCGTCGGCACCTCCACCTGCATGATGGCTATCGCCAAACAGGTCGGCCTCATCCCCGGCGTCTGCGGCGTCGTCAAAGGCTCCATCCATCCCGACTACTTCGGCATCGAAGCCGGACTCTCCGCCGTCGGCGACATCTTCGAAGCCATCGCCCGCCGCGCCGGCACGACCGTCGCGAAGCTCTCCGATGGCCTGGACGCCTACCGCGCCGGCTCCACCGGCCTGCTGCGCATGAGCTGGGATAACGGCGACCGCACCGTGCTGGTCAACGCCGAGCTCGGCGGCGTCACCCTGGGCTGGAACCTCACTTCCACCCCCGCCGACGCGCGCTTCGCCGCCATCGAAGGCACGGCCTTCCACACCCGCACCATCCTCGAACGCATGGCCGAACACGGCGTCTCGATCCACCGCGTCATCAACGGCGGCGGCATCCCACAGAAAAACGCCACGCTGAACCGGGTCTACGCCAACGTCTTCGGGAAGCCGGTGCTGGTGCCCTCGGCCGAAGTCACCAGCCTCGGCTCCGCCATCTTCGCGTTCCTCGCCGCCGGGGCCTTCGCCAGCATCGAAGAGGCCCAGGCCGCGCTCTGCCCCAGCTTCCAGGTCTACGAGCCCGACCCCACCGCCGCGGCCACTTACGAAAAGCTCTTCGCTCTCTACCGGAAGCTTTACTTCGGCCTCGGCCAACCCGGTTCGGAGGCTGTGGCCATCGGCGACGTCCTGCCCGCCCTGCGAGATCTCCGCGCGTAGCACCATCGGCCGCGTTTTGCTACCGTAGTATCGGTCATGCACATTCCGGACGGTTTTCTGTCGCTCCCCGTCTGGGCCGGCCTCGCCGGCATCAGCGCGCCCGGTGTGGGCCTGCTCGCCCGCCGCGCGCAATCGGGCCTGGAGGAGCGGCGCGTGCCCCTGATGGGCATGCTCGGCGCCTTCGTCTTCGCCGCCCAGATGATCAACATCCCCGTTGGCG
>JAPKZC010000795.1 GCA_026394025.1 Candidatus Solibacter sp. | reverse complement strand
GGCGTCCAGCGCACAAAGCCGATCCATTCGGCCAGGATAACCAGGACGAGGGCAACGGCATACACCTTTACCATTTGGGGGGAGACAAGCCTGGGGGATGCCTGATGTGGCGACTTGGCTGTTTCTACCATAAAGAACCTCCTTTGAGTTTAGGGTGTGTTCGGGAGTCCCATGACCGCCATCGACGAAAAACAATTATGTCCAACAGCACCGCGTCGTTATGAGCAGTGATTTGAATTTGAGAAAATCTCCCATCTCTTTCCGCATGGTGGTAAACTGCTAAGGTCTATCTACTGGGCCAGGCGTTGCATGAGTTCAAGATACTGCGCCTTGGTCAGGCGCGGCTGGAATTCTTTTTTGACGCGCCGGGCCTCACCGCCGCCGTCGGCCAAGAGGTCGATGACGCACAGGGCCATCAGTTTGGCGGGCAGCACCACCGCGGCCTCGTAGTCGGTTACATGGAATTCGGCGGTGTGCAGGTGCCCCTCGGTACCGGTCACGAACGGATGGATGACAGGGATGAGGTGCGACAGGTCGCCGACATCAAAGGACCCGCCCATGAAGCCTGCCTCCAGGGCGCCCCTGTCGCCCAGCAGGGCCCGGCCGTTGCGGCTGGCGATCTCCGTGAGGTTCCGATCCTGGAAGATCGGCAGGTACCCGGCGATGTTGGTGATCTTCGTGGCCGCGCCGACCGCGTCCCCGCCGGCCTTGAACGCCCGGTCCACCTTGGCCGAGGCGTCGAGAATGGCATCGAGGCTCTTGCCACGCACATAGGTCTCAAGCCGGACATCCGAGGGCACGACATTGACCACATCCCCGCCCTTGGTGATGATCGGGTGGACCCGGATGGCGTCATCGTCCTGGAATGTCTCGCGCTGGGCGTGGACGGCCATGATGCCGATGCAGGCCGCATTGAGTGCGTTAATGCCCCGGTGGGGGGCTGCCCCCGCATGCGAGGGTTTGCCCTCGTAGCGGATAAACTTGGCCAGGAAGCCGTTGCCGGCGGCGTTCATCAGAAAGGCGGGCTCGGGCGTGTCGGCAAAGGAGTGCACCATCATGGCCGCGTCCACGTCGTCGAAATAGCCGAGATTGATCAACTCCTGCTTGCCGCCCAGGAAGCTGATCTTGCCCTCGGCCATGAGCCCCAGCCGGTATTCGATCTCCAGGTATTCTTCGGCCGGACAGCCCAGGAATTTCACCCTTCCGGACAGATGAGGCGCAGCTCCCGTGCCGACGAGACCCATGGCGGCGCCCAGCATGCTCGCCACCTGGATGTGATGGCCGCACAGGTGCGCAGCGCCCGTGACGGGGTCGGCCAGGGGCGATTTCTTCTCCATCACCGAATCCATCTCACCCATCACCACCACCGTGGGGCCCGCCTCCTTTCCGGAAAGCGTGCCCTCGACTCCGGTGAGGGCGAGCCCCTCACGGATGGGCAGGTTCAGCTTCTGCAACTCCTCCTTGACCAGCGCGGCGGTCTTGACTTCGCGGTACCCCAGCTCGGGCTGCTTTAGCATCCGCTGGGCAACCCGGATCATCTCGTCCCGGCGTTGATCGATTCGCTCGCAGACCTTCTTTTTCAGCGCTTTCGTGGCCACCTCTCACCTTCCTTCATCATAAAATGAGCAATTTTTTCGAGCGCAAGGCCCGATAGGGCTCCGGTCGCCGCGGCCGATTTTAAGGCTCGACGTCACCTCCTAAAATC
>JAPKZC010000871.1 GCA_026394025.1 Candidatus Solibacter sp. | reverse complement strand
TCACCGGCCGTCCACCGGCGATTCTGCCGGTGTGGGACGCCGCGTTTATGCAAAAATACCCAGACCTGCGCGCGGCGGATTTCGCGCGCTTCCTGGTGCTGGCCAAAAAGGGCGGCCCCTACGAACGCCACATGGTGATCGAGGACGTCCCCGGAAAAGCCGCCGAGCCCCTGACCGCCGCCCTCACCTACCAGCAGCGCGAGCACATGGAACGCGGCGTCGAGTACGCCAAGAAAGTCCTCGACCTCGGCATACGCTGGCGCACGGCGTAAGGACGCTGTTTCGCAACTACGCTCGGGTATTCCGAGGAGACCGCTCCCTGACGGTCGCGGCTCTGATCCGAGCCGCGCGCGGTCTTCCGATACGTCGTCGTAATTCCGAACGTGAGCACCAAGGCGCCGAAGTTCGCTACTCGAAGTTCAGATTGATGATGCAGTCCTCGCCCGCCTTCACTTTCACGCGGACGTGCAGGTTGTTGCGTGCGCCATCGTAATACCAGCTACGGTCTGTCAGCTTGCCGAGTTCCGCCACTTCGCGGTACTTGCGATCCTCAAACTCCACGCTGGACGGCCGCGCCACATGGTGCACCACCCACTGGTAATCGCGATCTTTCTTCGATTCGATTTCCAGGCGCATGAAGTCCAGCGCCGGAGAGGCGTGCACTTGCGAGTATTCCGCGATGTCGCCCTCCAGCAGGAAGAACTCGCCGCCCAATTTGGGGAAGTAGTGCAGCGCCATGCCGGCCGGCGAATCCAGCGGCACAATCGCCCCGTTGCGTGCGAACACCGGCAGGCTCTTGCTCTCCACCTCGATGGTGCGCGGTCCCACCGTCACTTGGTTGGTTTCCAGATTGGTCCAACTGCCGCGCGGAAGATAGACGTTGCGCTTGTCGCCGGGTTCGTAGAAGGGCGCTACCAGCATCTCGTCGCCCAGCAGGAATTCGTCGGCGTGGAACGCGCCCTCGCGATCGTCGGGAACCTGCAAGGGCAGGGGATGCCACACGGGGAATCCGCGGTCCTGAAGCTCCGCGAGGTAGCTGCCGAAGAACGTGTCGAGCTGTTTGCGAAACCCGCTCAGCCCCACCGTCCCCGGCGTCACGCGCGCCACCAGGGAACCCAGTTGCCGCGCACGCATCTGTAGCTCGGGCGGCGCCGTGTTGTACGCCGCCAGGTTGAACATGGGCGCGATGGCGGCGGACATGGCGCCGTGCACCATGCGCAATAGCGACGCCTTCAGCGTGGCCCAACTGCCGAAGCGCTCGCTCGCCACGCTCCACGGTTCCGGGCGGTTCCCCACCAGGTTGTGCTCTTCAAATATTTCCTTCGGCGAGGGACCGTAAAAGAAGTAGTAATCGATCTCCGGACCCTGTACGCGGTAGCGTTGTTCGTGCGTGAAGTCGAAGTGGTACGTACCGGGGCCGGGGTGATACTCGCCGTACCCGATGGTCGAGACCAGGAACGGCACTTCCGCGCGGACCGACTTGCCGCCTAGATCGAAGCTCGCATCGGTGCGTGGTCCCAGCCCGTAAAACGATGCGCCCGCGGGCGCAAGGCGCTCCCACACCACGCCGCCCGCCTCCGACCGCGCGTCGCTCAAATCGAGCAGCAGCAGCGTGCCATCCAACTTGCGCACGCTTACCTTCAAACCCTGCTTCCCGATGGTCACTTCGATGAGCCGCGAGCGCAGGCGCACCTGGCTGTCCGTGTCCTCGGTGGCGATGGCGACCGGTTCGTGGGCCGCCTCCGTAGTGGGATGCAACGGCCCGCTCAGCACCCGCCGGAAATGAAACGTGCTGGGTGTGATCCAGGTCAATTCGGCGCTGCCGCGGTCGAGTTGCAGCTCAATCCGGTTGCCGTGCGGCAGAAGGGCCAGCAGGCTCGCTACCGCCGCCAGCGCCTGCGGCGGCATTACAGGAGGACCATCTCGCGCTGGATGTCGCCGGTCACCCGCGCGTCGTTGTCCCCGATGAACATATTGATCTCCGAGCGCACACCGAAGTGCGGCAAATAGATGCCCGGCTCCACCGAGAAGCAGCTCCACGGCATGACCCGCCGCTCGTCGTGCGTCTCGAAATTATCCATATTCGCCCCGTTGCCGTGCACTTCCACGCCAATCGAGTGGCCGGTGCGGTGCGTGAAATACTCCGCGTAGCCCGCGTTGATAATTACCGCGCGGCAGGCGTCGTCCACCTCGAAGCCGTGCAAGGTCTCGCCCTTCGAGATCGCGCTCTGCACGCGCGCGATGGCCGCGTCGCGCGCGTCGCGGACCGTGGTGAACACGCGGCGGATCTCCTCGCTCGGGTTGTCGCCGCA
The DNA here is from genome assembly GCA_026394025.1 of Candidatus Solibacter sp. GTDB lineage: Bacteria > Acidobacteriota > Terriglobia > Bryobacterales > Bryobacteraceae > Solibacter. Next base: position 2,128 of record JAPKZC010000871.1, on the reverse strand, counting down.
AAATGCCGTCCAGGTGATGTCGTAGTACACCGCGCCGGGCTGGTCCAGCTTGGCCCACATATCGAGCAGCACCCAATCGCCGGTCTTGATCGGCGAGGTCATCTCCGCGCTGGGCTCGTAGTGCGGATTACTGGCGTTGGCGTTACAGCCCACGATGGGGCCGCTATCGGTGAGCAGGCCGGCGTCGGCGAAGCCCTGGCGTACGAAGTCCTTGACCTCCACCTCTTGCAGCGGTGCGCCGTTGCGCGTGCGCTGGCGAATCAGTTCGAAGGCGGCGGCGCGCACTTTGTCGACGCGGCGGCCGGCTTCCAGATGGGTCTCGAGCGCCGCCGGACTCCAGCGCGCCTCGAAGATCTGGATCAGCTCGGCGGCCGTCACCACCTCCACGCCCAGGCTGCGCACCAGTTCCACCGTCCCCGCGTCCACAATCGCCACGTAGGGCACGGCGCACATCGGCGAATACGCCATGGCCACGCGCTTCATGCCGGCGGTGAGTTTGCCGAGCGCGGCCAGTTGCTCGGTCCAACTGGAGTAGGCGATCTTCTCCCCGGGCAGCCCCGCCAGTTGATTCCGCTCGATGCGGTGTTCCATGCCTTTGGGCTCGCCCTCGGCCGGGATCATGTAATACCAGCGCCGCGAGGGGCCCTTTCCAGGGGTGAGGCCGAGAATCCGGTAGGCCAGCGGATCGCGCAAGTGGTGGTCGAAGAAGAGCCACCCGTCCAGCTTCTGCTTGCGAAGTTCCTGTTGAATGTCAGCGAGGTTCATGGTATTTCGCTTATACGCCTTTCCAAATCTTCCTGAGGACACCATCAATTATCACCCGGCTGCGGGCGCCGGCGTGAGGCGCGTTTTGGACTGATATACTCAAGGCGAGCATGAAGGTTCGCGACATCGTTCGCCGCCTGGAAGCAGATGGTTGGCGGTTGGTCCGGCAGAAGGGCAGTCACCGGGCGTTTAGACACCCCGAGAAACCAATGGTTGTCACCGTGCCGGGCAACTGGAATGACGATCTTCCGGTGGGAACGTTGAAGTCGATTCAGAGAAAAGCGGAGATGAACGAATCATGAGACGATTTGCCGTTGTCTTCGAGAAGGCCGAATCCAATTGGGCTGCCTATGTTCCGGACCTGCCGGGTTGCATCACGACGGGATCGACCCTACAGGAGACCAAGCACAATATCCGCGAAGCCATTGAATTGCACCTCGAAGCGATGCGAGAAGTCGGGGAACCAATTCCGGTTCCCACCTGCGACGTTGATTTCGTCGAACTGCAAACCGTGGCCTGAACGGATAGGATCGCGATCTTCATTGGTCTTTATTCGGGGCAAGTCGCATTTTCAATTCTGCCTCTGTGACACCCTCAATCTCCACAACCTTGAGGCGGCTTGTCAAGCCCATCACGATGCGCACGCGCGAACGCGGCACTTGGGCCAACTCCGCGAAGAAGCGCACGCACTCTTCATTCGCCTTGCCATCCACCGGGGGCGCGGCCAGCGCTAGTTTCCAGGCGTCGCCCAGACGCCCGGTCAGGGCGGACCGCCTGGCGCGCGGATGCACCTTTACCGTGAGACGCGCCATGCCAGTTTGGCCCTCAGGTTCGCCACGCCGGCCGCCACACGCGTGTCCACCACGTCGAACGCGGTCGTGTCGTCCAGCCAATCGTGGCTCGATCCATCGGCGTTCTGGGTGGCCACGGTCAGGGTATATTGCTGCGGCGTCAGCCAGCAGGCCAGTTGGAAATCCACTTCGAGTTCGTCGCCCGCCTCCATATCGCCCAGCGGCATCTGCTCGATGCGCGTATTGGTGCCGTACACGTCCATGCCGATGCGCGTGCGCAATAAGATGCCCACCATCGGGTCGCGCGTGGCCGCATGAAAGCGCGAGCGCACGCGGATGGTGACCGGCTCGCCGCTCGCAATCGACGTGACCGCTTCGCCGCGCACATTCAAAATCTCCGCGCTGACAATTTCACTGGTGCCATCGCCGTGACGGAAGCTGCCGCGGATGCGATCTTCCTTCTTGTTGCGCGCCTGCTGACGTTCCAGCACCAGTCCGATATAGCGATTGATCACGTCGTTGGGCGTGCCCTGCGCTTCGATGCGGCCGTTGAGCAGCAGGATGGCGCGGTC
>JAPKZC010000142.1:9864-11217 GCA_026394025.1 Candidatus Solibacter sp. | reverse complement strand
GTGTTGCCGTTGGGCAGCCGAGTGGCGATCTGGAAACCGTCGATCTTGTAGCCGGGGATATCAGTGGCCTTGAGTTCCCAGACCGTCTGGCCTTTGGAATCGATTTCCACCACCAGCTTCTTGTTGGTGGTGATGAGGGTGTTGCCGTTGGGCAGGCGGCTGGCCGACCACGGACTCTCGATGGCGTACGACCAGATCTCCTTGCCGTGGGAATCGTACTCGGCCACCTTCTTGTTGTCCATATGGGCGACCAGGATGGTTCCAGCCGGGGTGAGGCGAGCGTGGCGGAAGTGGCCGTGGACGCTCTTGGGATTGCCGGTGGGGAGGGTGAACTCACGCACGGTCTGGTTGGTGGCGATGTTGACCACGCGCAGGATGGCAGGGTCGCTGTTCTGAATGAAGACGACGTGCTTCAAGCCGATGGGTTGGGCGGTATGGATTTCGGCGCCGGCCGGAGCGTCGTAGTGCCACAGGACTTTCTTGTCCGGCGCGATGAGGGTGACGGCGAACTGGTGGGCGAAGAGGATGTTGCCGTTGGACAGAAGCACGGCATCGCTGATTTCGCCCTTGCTGTCGGCGACGATGTAAGACCAGGCGACCTGTCCTTTTTTGACGATGAACATGTGATGCTGTTTCTGTTCGCCGGCGTAGAAGAAATCGTGTTGGGCGAGCCCTTTGCCGGGTAGCACGGCGGGGGCCATCGCGGCGTCCTGAGCGAAGAGGGGAGCGGCGAGAAGGAGGATGAGTGGTTTGGCAGTCATGACAAGGTATCGATCTAGAGTAGCGCGTGGAACGGGCCGCGCCAGACGCACAAGCCTACCACGCCTCGTCGGCAGGGAAGACGTTGGTGTAGAGGGCGCGTGTGCGCGGCTCCTCGAACATGTGGCTCACCTTCTCCACCCAGGCGTTGTAGTGCGCCGTCTCCTTGTGTTTGGCCGGCGCGCCGGCGTCGCGATAGACCTCATAGATGACGAATCTTGCCGGGTCGTGCTGCTGCTGCATGAAATCGAAGCGCGCCACGCCGGGCTCCTTGGCGCTCATTTCGGCGTTGACACTGGTGGCTTGCCTAAAGGCCTCTATGAACTCCGCTTTGACGCGTGCCTGAACGATGAGGATGTGCATGCTTCCATAATAAGACCGCGACACTCAGGTATCCTGAGAACTCATGATTCAGAGCGTCTGCGTGTACTGCGCTTCGAGCAACCGGTCATCCCCGATCTATCTGGATGCCGCCGCGCGCCTGGGACGGATTCTGGCGGAGAACGGCATCACGATTGTCTATGGAGGGAGTTCGCTAGGCTCGATGGGGCGCCTGGCGGCGGCTGCGCTGGAGGCGGGCGGCAAGGTGATCGG
>JAPKZC010000142.1:847-9780 GCA_026394025.1 Candidatus Solibacter sp. | reverse complement strand
GACATCGCGCGCTCAGCGAACTGCGCGTTGTGGACGATATGCATGAGCGGAAGCGCGTCATGCTGGAGCTGTCCGAGGCGGCGGTCGCACTGCCTGGCGGGTGCGGCACGCTTGAGGAGCTCTTCGAGGCGATCACATGGAAGCGGCTCGGGCTCTACTTCGGTCCCGTGGTGCTGGTGAACGTTAACGGCTTCTTCGATCCCTGCATCCAACTGCTGAACCGCTGCGTGGATGAGCGGTTCATGGATGAGAAGCACCGTGCGATGTGGAGCGTGGCGGCGGATCCGGAAGGCGTGATGGAGACCTTGCGGACGGCTGGGGAATGGAGCAGGGACGCGCGGGATTTCGCCGCGCTGCGATAAGAGCCGTCCAGCGGTGGTATGCTCACGGAAGGCGCGAGCAGATGATTCACAAGAGTGCAGGGTGGCGAGCCGTGGCGGGTACGCTGTTGGTACTGACTTCGCTGGCGGCGTTTCAGCGCCCGTTCCGACAGTACCCCGGAGGGGAGTACAACGATTTCCCCCTGCCCCCTGATTATCAGGACAAGGCCGAGTGGGTGTTTGCCCGCCTGATGTATCCGCCGGCCATGTACGGAGGCCGGGGCTTCGGGAGGCGGGGGCGGTTCGGTGGCGGCGACTGGACGCAGGGGTATTCCAGTTGGACCACGGACTATCCGCGCTCCGACCGCCATTTCGCCGAGGCCATGCGCCGTTTGACCCGGGTCCACACACGCTCTGTGGAACAACCGGTGAACCTGGATGATGGCGAAGCTTATGATTGGCCGTTTCTCTATGCCGTGGAGGTGGGACACTGGCAGCTCACCGAGGCGCAGGCCAAAGCGCTTCGCGAGTTCCTGCTGCGCGGCGGTTTTTTCATGTGCGATGATTTCCACGGCAGCCAGGAGTGGGCCGTATTCGAGGACAGCATGCGGCGCGTGTTTCCAGACCGGCCGATTGTCGACATCGAGAACAAGGACGCGATCTTCCACGCGATTTACGACCTGGACGACCGCTACCAGGTTCCCGGCGCGCAGTATCTGCGCAGCGGCCAGACCTGGGAGTCGTTTGACGGGTACCCGGATCGGTGGCGCGGCATCTACGACGACCACGGCCGCCTGCTGGTCGCCATCTGCCACAACATGGATCTGGGCGATTCCTGGGAGCATGCCGACAATCCACGGTACAAGCAGGAATTTTCGGCGCTCGGCATTCGCATCGGCATTAACTACGTTGTCTACTCGATGACCCACTGAGGGGCAATAGGTGCTCATGACGCCGAAGGCGTCACAAACGAATGCTGAAAACCGCTCCCTTACGGTCGCGGCTCGGATTGGAGTCGCGATGCGCCAGGCGGAGCCGCGGCCGTGAGGCAGCGGTTGCCGTGTAAGCTGGGCCAGGTTGACCCGCCAGTCCCTCCCCGGCGTGATAACATCCGGACGTGAAGCGTCTGATTGGGATACTCCTGTTTTCCGTGGGCCTGTGCGGGCAGCCGGTGGCTGTGGTGATCCGTGGGGCGCGCGTGGTGGATGGCACGGGCGCACCGGCGCGCATGGCGACCGTCGTGATTCGCGGCACGAAGATTGAAGCCGTGGCGTCCGATGCCGCCGTGCCGGCCGGAGCCCGCGTAATCGACGCCGCCGGGCAGACGCTGATGCCCGGCCTCTTCGATCTGCACACGCACCTCTCCGCCTCCGCCGTGACCGGGCTGGCAGGCGATTGGGGCAAGAGTCTGAAAGCCTATCTCGCCTGCGGGGTCACCACGGTGAACGACTACGCCACCAACGGCGAGATGTTGGCGCCGCTGCGGCAATTGCTCTCCGCGGGCGCGCTGGCTGGGCCGCGCGTCAACATGGCGGTTCGCATGAGCACTCCGGGAGGGCACGGCACGGAGGCCGGGTGGGGTGACTTCATGACGCTCACCGCCGCCACCCCGGAGCAGGCGCATGCCAGGACGAAAATCGCGCTCGCCTACAGACCGGATGTGATCAAGGTGTTCACCGATGGCTGGCGCTATGGCACGGCGCCCAACCTGAGCAGCATGAATTTGGAGACGCTCTCTCCGCCATTGTGGAAGATGCGCATGCGGCCGGCGTCAAGGTCTTCACCCACACGGTCAGCCTGGCCGGCGCCAAGATCGCTGCCGGCGCGGGCGTGGATGTGCTGGCGCACGGCATTGGCGATGCGGAAGTGGATGCGGAACTAATCGCCATCATGAAGGCCAAGGGGACGGTGTACGTGCCGACTCTCGCGGTGTACGAATTCAAAGGCGGGGCATCGCCGGCCGAACGCGTGGCCTCGCTATTGGAGCCTGAGGCGCGCGCGACCTTACGCAGCAGCCCGGCGGGCGGCAAAGCGCCCTCCGCGGGCAAGACTCGCTGGCAGCATCTAATGGCAAATGTGAAGCGCCTGCACGATGCCGGGGTCCCGGTCGCGCTGGGCACCGATGCCGGCATGCCCGGCACCTTTCACGGCTACTCGACGCTGCGCGAACTGGAACTGCTGGTGCAAGCGGGGTTCACGCCTCTGGAGGCGATCGCCGCCGGCACGGGGGTGAGCGCGCGCACGCTGGGCGTGGAAGGTCAGCGCGGCACCATCACTGCCGGCAAGGTGGCTGACCTGGTGCTGGTGGAGGGGCGTCCCGATCAGCGTATCGGCGACATGGTGAAAACGCGCCGCGTGTTCCTGGACGGCAGCGAACTGGCGCCGCCGGAATTGGAGAAGGCGATTCAGTCCAAGGAAATGACACCGCTTCCGGCGCAGCGCGTCGCCGCCGCGATCGATGACATGGAAGGCGGCGGACGCACCCTTTTGGGCACGCTGCGGGTCAACGGCACCGATAGCGGGGCGGACCACTCAGCGATGTTGATGCTCCCCGTGGTGCGCGCCGAGGGAGGGCATGCGCTGCTGGTGGCTGCGCGCATGGCCGACAAGGATCGGCCGTACGTACGCGTGGAATTCCCGTTGACGGCGGGCGCGATCGCTCCGGCCGATCTCAGCGGTTACACCGGCGTCTCCTTCGAGGTGCGCGGCGAGGCGGCGGGCCGGCTGTTGGTGCAGGCGTACCACGTGCGCAGCACCGATGCTTACGCCGCGGAATTCACTCCGGGCGGCCCGTGGCAGGCGGTAAAGGTCCCGTTCGCGAGCCTGCGGCGCCGGGCAGCCAACTCCGGTTCACTGGACTTGAAGGACGCGCGCGCACTGCTTTTCGAACTAAGGGGAACTGCCGGTTCGAGTGTTTGGATGGAATTGGACAATGTAAGGTTTTACTGAAGGAGGTCTTCACATGGTGGATCGCAGAGAGTTTCTGGCAGCCGCGGCCGCGGCTGCCGTGGGGAGCGCGGAAGCCGCTCCGCAACTGGCGGCGAATGGCGGCACTCCGGTGCGCGTCAAACCTCTGGGCGGCCCTAATTGGGGGCCGCAATACTACGACGGCAAGGAACAGCGGCAGCTCGAAGAAGTGCTGGAAAGCCGCAATCCGTTCCGCTTCAGCAATCCGCTCGACAAGTCGAAGGTCGCCCTCCTTGAAAATGAGTGGGCCGCCCGCATGCAGACCAAACATGCGCTGGCCGTGACTTCCGGAACCGCCGCGCTGCATACCGCGATGGCGGCTCTCGAAGTGGGCCCGGGCGATGAAGTGATTCTGCCTGCGTGGACGTGGTACTCGTGCTACAACACGGTGATTCAGGCCGGCGCCCTGCCGGTGTTCGCCGAGATCGATGAGAGCTTCAACATCGACCCCAAGACAATCGAAGCGCTGATCACGCCGCAGACCAAGGTCATCATGGCGGTGCACCTGCAAGGCAACCCGGCCGACATGGATCCGATCCTGGCCATCGCGCGCAGACACCGCCTGAAGGTTCTGGAGGATGTCAGCCAGAGCGTGGGCGCCAGTTACAAAGGGAAGCCGCTCGGGTCGATAGGGGACATCGGGATTTACAGCCTGCAGCAGACGAAGACGATTACGGCGGGAGAGGGAGGCGCGCTGGTGACCAGCGATGGGTACCTGTTCGAGCGGGCATGCCGGTTCCACGATGTCACGGTGCGCAAGGATTTTCCGAGCAAGCTGGGGTTCATCCCGGGCCTGAATTACCGGATGAACGAATTCACCGGCGGCGTGCTGTTGGCGCAACTGCGCAAGCTGGACACGATCATCGGCGACGTGCGGCGCAACGCACGCCGGGTGTATGGCGGGATTCGCGATCTGCCTGGCGCGCGTCCGCGGCATTTGCCGGATCCCGAAGGCGAACTCGGCACGGGAGTCTTTTTGGGATTCCGCAGCAAGGAAGAGCGCGACCGCTATGCCGAGGCGATGAAGGCCGAGGGCGTACCGGTGGCGGGTCCGGGCGGCTCGGTGATTTTGCCTATCGTGCCGCAGATCGAACAGAAAGTGACCGTGACGCCACGATGGCCGAGCTTCAGTTCCGACCGCGGCAAATCCATCCGTTACGGCCGCGAGTGCTGCCCGCGCACCATCGATATTCTCAACCGCTTTGCGGGCGTGATGATGAACCCCAAGTACACGGAGCGCGACACCGAAGATGCCGTCGCGGCGGTGCGCAAGGTCCACTCGGCACTTATCCGGGCTTAGGAGGAGGCGCGCAATGAAGACGATTCTCCTGTTGGCACTGGCCGCCGCTCCGCTGGGCGCGGCCGGGTTCCGCGCCGGCATCGCGCGGGTGGACATTACGCCAAAGGGACCCATCTGGATGTCGGGCTATGCCAGCCGGAATCACACCTCCGAGGGTGTGCGGCAACCCCTGTGGGCGCGCGCGCTGGCCATCGAAGCAGCGCCGCGCGGGCGCGTAGTGATCGTGACCACGGACTTGGTGGGTCTGCCGGCCGAGCTGTCCGAGGAGGTGGCGGCGCGCGCGCGCCGTCAGTTTGGCATCGAGCGAGCGCGCCTGCTGCTGAACTCTTCGCATACGCACAGCGGACCGGTGGTATGGCCGGCGTTAGGGACGATGTTCGACGGGCCGCCCGCCGAGGAGGCCATACTTCGCGAGTACGCTTCGCGCCTGAAGGACGATCTGGTCTCCGTGATCGGCCAGGCCATCGCCGACCTTTCACCGGCCGAGGTGGCCTACGGCTTCGGACAGGTCGGGTTCGCCGTGAACCGTCGCGAGCCCACGGCTACGGGCGTCAAGATTGGGGTCAACCCGTCCGGCCCCGTGGATCGGTCGGTCCCGGTATTGAAGGTGTCCGCGCCGGACGGCCGGGTGCGTGCCATCCTGCTGGCCTACGCCTGCCACAACACTACGCTGGGAGGCGATATCTATCAACTTGGCGGCGACTACGCAGGCTTCGCCGAGGCCAGGCTGGAAAGCGATTACCCCGGGGCCGCCGCCCTGTTCATGTCGTTGTGCGGCGGCGATCAGAATCCCAATCCACGCGGCACGTTTGCCTTGGCGGAGCAGCACGGCGAGTCGCTGGCCGGCGAGGTGCGCCGCGTGCTGGCGGGCTCGCTCTCGCCCGTGCGCGGACCGTTGCGCACCTCTTACCTCGTGACCAGCCTACCATTCGCCCCGCGGCAGCGCGCGGAATACGAGGCCGACTTGCAGAACCCCAAGGCGTCCGGTTCGCTGGTGCGGCGGGCGCGGAAGATGATCGCGGCGATGGACAGCGGACATCCCGTTCGGGAGGTGTCTTACCCGGTGCAAGCGGTTCGCTTTGGTAAGGACTTGACGCTCTTGGCAATGGGCGGCGAGGTAGTGGTGGATTACGATCTGCGCGCCAAACGCGAGTACCCCGGCGAGCCTCTGATCGTGGCCGGCTATTCGAACGCCGTGATGGGTTACATACCGTCGGAGCGGATCTTGCGCGAAGGCGGATATGAAGCCGAAGACAACCTGATCTACTACGGGCAACCCGGTCCGTTCGCGCCCGGCGTGGAGGCCCGCGTGTTCGACGCCATTCACAAAGTCATGAAGAAAGTTGGGCGATAGCGACGCACGCCTACTGCCTGGCAACTTGATCCAGGAAGGTCGCGTTTGAGACGGTCGTCTCGTGACCCTCGGATTCGAGGACGATGTGGGTCGCCGTGATCGCCGTGAGCACGCCCCGCTGGCCGGCCACCTCCAGGGGCTTGCCCATCGTGAGGACCTTTCGCACGTAGAAACCGGCCGCCACGTTTCGCACGATATCGTGGGTAGCCGGCGCGATCCCCGGCGCCGCCGTGCTTTACCGAATTGCCAGCGGAAAGGCGGGTTTTGACCTGAGTGCCGGGTTCGCCTCCAATGGATATGGTGCTCATTCGCCCGGTGGCTACGCCATAGGCGCCTGTCTCCTGGCGGAGGTCGTGCTATCCTTCATATTCCTTATGATCATTCTGGGCGCCACCGACGCGCGCGCCCCCCAGGGCTTCGCCCCGATTGCGATCGGTCTTGGGTTGACGCTGATTCATCTGATCGGGATCCCCGTCACGAACCTGTCGGTAAACCCTGCGCGGAGTACGGGCCCGGCGCTCTTCGTCGGCGGTTGGGCAATCGAACAACTTTGGCTGTTCTGGGTCGCGCCCATTGTGGGTGCGCTTCTGGCCGGCTTGATTAATCCCGCCCTTGCGCGCGTAATCCGGACCAAAGGATACTCGCGCAACGGCAACCTCGCGTTAGTGCAAGCGGGGCCAACTTTCCAGCACGGAGGACATGATACACATGAAACTGACTCAATTGATTCCCGCACTGCTGATTGGCGCGTCTCTCTTCGCGGCGCCGCAACCGGCGCCGAAGAAGGCTCCGGACGCGAAAGCGGTAGTGAAAGCCCCGGCAAAGACCGCGGCTGCCGCCGCTCTCCTCGACATCAACTCCGCCACCGCCGAGCAACTGGATGCGTTGCCTGGCATTGGCACGGCCTACAGCGCGAAGATCATCAAAGGCCGCCCCTACAAGGCCAAGAACGAACTGGTGGACAAGAAGATCCTGCCGGCCGCGACCTACGCCAAGGTCAAGGACAAAATCATCGCCAAGCAGAAGTAGCGCAGTGTCGAACACGCAGCCATCCACAACAGAAACAGGAATAAGGAGACAAACATGTTGAAGGAATTCAAAGCATTCGTGATGAAGGGTAACGTTCTCGATCTCGCGGTGGCTGTCATCATCGGCGCAGCCTTCGGCGCGATTGTGACTTCGATGGTGAATGATATCGTCATGCCGCCGATCGGCATGGTCCTTGGTCACATGGACTTCAAGGAGTTGTTCATCAGCTTGAACGGCCAGTCCTACCCAACTATGGCCGCCGCCAAGGCTGCCGCGGCTCCGGTGATGGCATATGGGCTGTTCCTCAACACGGTGATCAATTTCCTCATCGTGGCGTTTGTGATTTTCCTGGTAGTGAAAGCCGCCAACAAACTACAACATGCCCCGGCCCCGGCGGCCTCGAAACAAAGGAGCGTGACTAAAAATGCGAAACGTAAGAACCAGCGCCCAATTCTTGTCTTCGCTCGTCTGCCTGCTAGCGAGCGCCGCATGGGCGGACCAGGTGGTGTTGAAGAACGGTGACCGCGTCACCGGCAGCATCATCAAAAAGGACGGCAAGAACCTCACCATCAAGACCGACCAATTCGGCGTCGTCACCACATCGTGGGACCAGGTGGAGTCGGTAATGGCCGATAAGCCGGTCAACGTGGTCCTGCCGGACGGAAAAACCGTGCAGGGAACCCTGGCCACCGCCAATGGGAAAGTGGAAGTGGCAACCAAGGATGCCAAACTCAGCCTGGCGCCGGCCGATGTAGGCACGATTCGCGACGACGCCGAGCAGAAGGCCTACGAGCGATTGCTGAAGCCCGGCTGGGGACAACTCTGGGCCGGCACCGGGAGCATCGGCTTCGCCGGCACCAGCGGCAACGCCAAGACTCTGACCTTCACCACCGGTGTCAATGCCGCCCGCGCCACGAAGACCGACAAGACTACCCTTTACTTCAGCGCGATCAAGGCGTCGGCTCTGGTCAGCGGCAAGAACTCGGATACCGCACAGGCGGTTCGCGGCGGCATCGGGTACGATCATAACGTCAACCCGCGCCTGTTCGTGAACGTCTTCAACGATTACGAGTTCGACAAGTTTCAAAACCTGGACTTGCGATTCGTGCTCGGCGGCGGTCTCGGCTTTCACGCAGTCAAGACCGAGCGCAGCCGGCTCGACCTGCTCGGCGGCGGCGCTTTCAACCGATCCAGCTTCAACACTCCGTTGACCCGGAAATCGGGCGAAATCTATTGGGGTGACGAGTACGCCTTGAAACTCGGCGCCGCCACGTCGCTGGTGCAGAGTTTCCGGATGTTCAACGATATGACGAATCGGGGCTCATACCGCGTCAACTTCGACATCGGTGCATCCACCAAGATCGCCAAGTGGCTCAACTGGAATGTCTCGGTGAGCGACCGTTATCTCAATCGACCGGCCCCGGGCCGCAAGTCGAACGACTTGCTGTATACCACCGGGCTCGGCATCACGTTTGCCAGGTAGCCGCGGCTCTACTGCAACTCGCCGGAGGCCCGCGGGACCGGTACCCCGACCCCGACCGGCCGGCCGAAATCTGGCGTGCCGTCCGCCGTCCAGGTGAACCGCTGTGCCCGGGGCGCGCGACGACCGCCGCACCCTTGGCCGGCCTCGGTATTCGCGTGGTACAACATCCAATCCTCGGTCCCGTCCGGCGACCGGAAGAAACTCCCGTGCCCCGGACCGTATGCGCCGGCCTTGGGCGACTGCCAGAACACGGGCAGCGGACTCTTCTTCCAGGACGCCGCGTCCAGCAGGTTGCTGCCGGCCTCTGCCGTCAGCATACCCATGGTGTAATTGTCCGTCCAGCACCCGCCCGCCGAATAGATCGCGAAAATGCGGTTGCCGTGGCGGAGAATCTCGGGGCCTTCGTTGACGTCCACGTGCAGCGGGTCGAGCAGGTTCGCCCCGGGGTTCTCCTCCGGAGCGCGCTTTGGCTTCAGGTCG
>JAPKZC010000142.1:0-839 GCA_026394025.1 Candidatus Solibacter sp. | reverse complement strand
TCTCCCAAGGATACTCGGGCGACGAAATCCTGACGCGCGGTCCCTTCACCGTCCAAGGGTCCGAAAGCTCGACGATGTAGAGGCTCTGTGCGCCGTTCACGTCGGCATGCCAACCGGACCAGATCATGAACAGGCGCGAGTTCTCCTCGAACACCGTGGCATCGATTGCCCAACGGTCGGCCGCATCGGCCGCCTTGCCCTTCATCCGCCATTCGCCCGTCAGCGGATCGTCGGCGTCGTTCTCCACTACCCAGACGCGGTGCGACGCGTTGGTGCCTGCGTCGGCCGCGAAGTAGATATACCACTTGCCGCGCAGATAGTGCAGCTCCGGCGCCCACACGTCCCGCGAATATGGTCCGGTAGCGGGCGCCCGCCATACGACCTTCTTTTCCGCCTGTGCCAGGTCCGCCATACTGCGCGTCTTCCAGATGGTCAGGTTGCTGCCTGTCGTGTGCATGAAGTAATAGAACCCGCCGCGCCAGGTGACCCAGGGGTCCGCGCCCGAAGGCAGCAGCGGGTTTACCAGGGCCCGCTGTGGCGCCTGCGCGCTCAATACGCCGCAGGCCAACAGGGCCGCGGCTGTCAGGGCAGGGCGTGACATCATGGTGCCACCATAGCACGGCGATTCCGAGCGCACGCCCTGCCCGGCCCTACTCCTGCTTCGTCAGCACGCCAGGATTGGCGAACGCGCGATCGTCAGCGCCATAAGTCAGCAGGAACCGCGTCACCTCTTCTCCCGGCGACGTGATCAGCAGGCGCTTGCCCACTTCCTGCACCGCCAGTTGCCCGCCCGCATGCTTGCGCAGCCACTCGGAATCGAGAAACGCGACGCGTAGCGT
>JAPKZC010000683.1:1343-7290 GCA_026394025.1 Candidatus Solibacter sp. | reverse complement strand
GGCCGCTTGAGTGTGGACGGCTTCAACGGCTCGGTAGAGGTCTCGGTATGGGAGCAGGAGACCGTCGATATCAGCGGCACCAAGTACGCCCGCACCCAGGAGGACACGCACGATCTGAAGATCGAGGTGGATCACAGTGCGGACTCGGTTTCCATCCGCGCCATCCGGCCCAGCATGCGGCACGGGAACTACGGCGCGAGGTTCGCCATCAAGGTGCCGCACGGCGTGGTGCTGGAGCATTTGACCACCTCCAACGGCGCGATCCGCACCTACGACGGCGTCGGCCCGGCGCGCCTGAAGACCTCCAACGGCCACGTCGAAGTGCGCCGGCTGAAGGGCACGCTGAGCGCCGAAACCAGCAACGGACCGGTGGAGTTGCAGGATATTGACGGCGAGGTGGAAGTTCGCACCTCCAACGGACACATCCGCGCGGACGGCATCCGGGGCGCGCTGGACGCCACCACGTCCAATAGCAGCATTCGGGCCACGCTGGACAAGGTGAATGGCGCGGTGCGGGTACAGAGTTCCAATGGCGGAATCGATCTGACGCTGCCGCCGAATGCGCAGAGCGCGGTGCGCGCCCACACCAGCAATAGCGGGATCACTTTGCACCTGCCCGGAGAAGTCAACGCGCGCCTGTCGGCGGGGACGAGTAATGCGTCCATCTCCTCCGATTTCGAAATGCGCATGCGCGGCGAAATCAGCAAGCATCACCTGGCGGCAACGGCGGCCCGCTGATCGACCTGGGCACCTCGAACGGCCAGATCCGGATCATGAAGTAGGTAGCTGAGAGAAAGCCGTTCATCGGCGGCCAAGAATCATACCCCGAGCCAATTGGGGAACGGGTTGATGCGCGATTCGCGGCATGACTCGATCAGGGCGGGCACGCGGGCGCGGCGTTCGAAAAACTGCTCCAGCAGCCGGTCCAGCGCATCTTCCTCGCCTTCGATCCAATCCGGCGGGATGCTCTTCCAGGCCTGGTCGATGACCTCTTCGGGGAAGTGCACCACCTGGTCCAGCCAGGGCTGTAAGTCATCCAGCGAACGCACCCCGTCGTAGACCAGTTTTCGGCCGTAGAGCCCCTGAACGGCCGATTCCGGGAAGTCCCAGTTGGGGCCATTGAAAGCGTATCCGTGATCGATCATGCGCGCCACGAAGCTCGGGTGGCCACCGCCGGAATCCGGGCGCCGCACCATGGCGCGGTAGAAGACACACTGGCGGCCGTCGGCATTGCCCACCCATTTATCGAACACCAGGATGGCGCGGAAGTCATCCAGGTTGGCCACCTGGGAGAGCAGGGCGTCGGGGAGAAAATCGTAGACGGCGATTCTACCCGGGTCGCCGGGATACTGCGAGCCGAATTGCCAGCCCGGCTCGATCTCCACCCGCCGCGTGCCAAGCTGCATGCTGCATTCCGGGTTGGCGGCCAGGAAGGCAGCGTCCACCTGGATCAGGGCGGACTCCGGCGCAGAGATTCTCAGATAGCGGAGCAGGGTGGCGCAGAGTGCCTCGTTGACCAGGACGCGGCGGTGCTGGGGGTTGTTGCGGAACTTGACGACGTACCACTTACCGTCGTCGGCCTCCAGCAGATGGGCCTGGGCGCCGCCGCGCATTTTTCGGACGTGCCGGACCGCGGTGAGGGGCATCAGATAGAAAATGCAGTACCCTAGAGTTTTAACACACGGAGGACGAAACACCGATGGCCGAACCAGGATCCCCCACCAGCAATACAGGCGACGCGGCGGAGGCGAAAGGCGGACCCGGCGGGGGACGCACCAAAGACGACGTGGCATTGGAGCTGATGAAGTTCATTGCCGTCAACACGGGATATGGAAAGTCCGGGCAGGCGTCGGCCGGCTTTTCAGCGAAAGCGGGAACCCGTTCGCCCGAAGAACTCGCCGAAGAACTGCTGACTCTCTTCGATCGCTGCCGCAAAGCGGTCAATAAGGAAGTGTAAGAATCAGTACCCCACGCCGGAATTTGCCGCCGGCGCGGGGTTTGGCCGGGGATGGTCCCGGCCCGATTTCACTTCTTCTTCTTAGGCGCGATCTTTTTTGCCGGAGCCTTCTTGGCGGCCTTCTTGAGGGGTGCCTTTTTGGCCGGCGCCTTCTTCACTACCTTCTTGGCGGCGGCTTTCTTCGCCGGAGCTTTCCTGGCGGCTGGCTTCACCGCGGCCTTTTTGGCGGGAGCTTTCTTCGCTGCCGGCTTGGGCGCGGGCTTTACGGCCTTTCCAGCGGCTTTCCTGGCTGGCCCTTTCTTCGCGACTTTCCTGGCGGGCGCCTTTTTAACCGGCGCGGTTTTGGCAACCGGTTTCTTCGCGAGAGGCTTGCTGGACGGCGCCTGCTTCACCGGCTTCCTGGGGGGAGTCTCCACGGGAGGTTCCGGAGCGGGCGCAGAAGCAGGCGCAGGAGTGGGCGCCGGTTCGGCGATAGCAGCCGGCACCGGTTCGGCTACGGGAGGCGGCGGCGCAATCTCTAAATCGTCGTCGTCCTCGTCCTCTTCGTCCTCTTCGTAGTCGTCGAGCTTCGAGTCCATTGCTGAATGCTCTTCGTCTTCGTAGTCGTGGAAGTCTTCCATCTCTTCTTCGTCCTTCAGAGCGATGATTGGGCGATCAAACATTACACGAGCCTCCTGTAGTCAGGCGCAATCAACCATAGAATACCCCTTTTTGAACGCCAGGCAATAGCGAAAAAGGTCCCGGCGGACGATTTCGACACCGTGACCGTTGGAGGCCCACTTTCGCTTCCGGCGGGCGCCTTTCTCCGCGGACCTGGTCAACGGCCTGAACAGGTTCGAAATCGCCGTTGCATCCGAAAAGGGATCGGTCCGGACCTATACGGTCGCCCTCACAAGGTGATCCGAACCCGAACTGAATCAGTTATTCCTCGCCGTTATCTGAAAAGCATCGGCGCCATATCGGCGAGCGAATGGCGCCAGACCTTCCACTCGTGCTCGCCCGGGTAGCGCTTGAAGACGAGGTTGATCTGGCGGCTGCGCAATTCCTGCTCAACCTTGGTCAGAACCGGCATACGCGGATCCTCCGTGCCGCAGGAGAAGAAGAACAGGCGGAGCTTCTTGTTCGTGGCTGCGCCGTCGGCCAGGAAGCCCGGGGAGATCTTGTCCAGCAGCGCTACTCCGGGGTCAGGAGCACCCGCCGCGCCGCGAAACGTTCCGGAGCTCATCACGCCCAGGGATGCGAAGACATCGAGCCGCTTCACTCCAACGTTCAAGGTAATGCCGGAGCCCATGGACAGGCCGGCGAGGGCGCGGTTCTCGCGGCCGGACAGCGTGCGATAGTTCTTCTCCACGAATGGAATCATGTCATTGACGATGGCCTTCTCATGGGGCTCGAACTCCTGAGAGCTCCCGCCCACGCCAGGAGGTGGAGCAGTGCGCGGACCAGCAATATCCAGGGAAGCCAACTCATTCCAGTAAGCGTTCGGCATCACCACAATCATTGGCCTGGCCTTTCCCTGGGCAATCAAATTGTCCATGATCACGTTGGCGATGCCCATGGTGGGCCATGCATCTTCGTCTCCGCCGCTGCCGTGCAGCAGGTACAGCACGGGGTATCTGGTTGTGCTCCCTTCGTACCCGGGCGGGGTGTACACAAACATGCGGCGCGACGCTTTCATGGCCGCCGACGGAAACCACAATGACGTCATGGTTCCATGCGGCACCGGCCGAGGCTGAAACACCGCCGACGATTCGCCGGGTACCAGCACCGTGTTCATGAACCCAACGCCGTCACGCGCGGCGTTGTAGTTGTTCGGATCCAGCGTCCTGACTCCATCCACCGAAAAGGTGTACGCCCACAGCTCGGGCTGGAGTGCAGGTATGGTAACGGACCAAAGACCGGAATTGTCTTTGGTCATCGCCAGGCCGCGACCGCCCTCCCAATTCCCTTGCACCAGTACCTCAGTGGCTTTGGGCGCGAGGAGGCGGAACGTGATCCGGCGGTCCGCGAGCACCTCCGGAGAAGCGACCTTTGCAGCCCGAGCCTGGCCGCCTCCGGTGCCCGGCGAAGTCGTGGGCGCCTCCTGTGCGAGCAGGGCAATACAAAGAACTACCGGCGCTACCATCACTTGAATCAGCTTCATGATGAATCTCCTAAATAGAGCCTCTATTTCAGTTGGAACAACCTCGGCAGCAGATCTTTCAGTGTCACACGCCAGACCGGCCACTCATGTATGTACCCCGGAAACTCCATGAGAGTGTATTTCACTCCCTTTTCCTTCAGAACCTGCTTCACGACATTGTGCGTCGTCGGCGCCAGCGTGTCAGCTGTGCCAATCGAAATGTACAAGAGCCGCAACCGGTCATTCGCGCTGGAATTGAGCTGCGGCAGGAGGGCGGCGAATTTTCCCGGATCTATGGAACGGGTTAGATCCGGTCCTTTCAGACTCGCCGCATTCGGCGGAGCCGGGATATCGATCCCGGCACCCGGCATAACGGGGTAACCTCCGCTGAACGCCGCCACCCACGCAAACAGATCGAGGTTGTTAAAGGCTGCGTACATTGTCTGTGCGCCTCCTACCGAGAGCCCCGCAATGGCACGGTTTTCCCAATCCGTCCTGGTCCGATACGTTCTGTCAACGAACGGAACGAGGTCTTTGACCAGGGTTTCGGGAAAACGCGTGAATCGGCCGGATCCCGATTTGCCGGGAGCGCAGGCGGGGCTGGCACATAATCGGGGGCAGCGATCCGGGTTATGTTGCCGTTGGGCATCACAACGATCATCGGCCTGGCTTTGCCGTGTGCGATCAGGTTGTCGAGAATCTGGCTGGCGCGCCCGCAGGAAACCATGCATCCTCGTCCCCGCTTCCGCCGTGAATCAAGTAAAGAACGGGATACCGCTCATTCCCCTTCTCGTAGCCGGCCGGTGTATAGACGTAAGCGCGGCGATTCACGTCGCCCTTTGCAGAGGCATACCACTGAAGCGAAACCGTGCCGTGCGGGACGGCATTAACCATGTAATCCGCGGATTCCGGCCCGGGGATGAGAAGCGTGTTTTCAATCCGGAGCCCATTGCGCCTGGTATTAATGTTGCGTGGATCCAGGGTGGCCACGCCGCTTACGCTGAAAGTGTAAATCCAGAATTCCGGTTTCAGCGGGCCGGCCGTTGCCGACCAGACGCCTCTGTCATCTTTCAGCATCGGAGTCGTGGTGCTGTGAATGCCGCCCGGCCAGTCCCCAGTGACGGAGACGCTGGTCGCTTCCGGTGCAAGGAACCGGAAAGTCACGCGTCCATCCGGTAGAATTTCCGGCGACACAATTGGTGGGGGCCCCTGGTTGGGTGCCTGCGCAGTAACAATTCCAGTGAAGAGGAAAAACCCGATCATTGCCGCAGTGAAAGACTTCATGAAGTTCTCCTTTCAGTATCGAAAACAACAAATTGCGCGGCACGGTCACTCTGCTTTGGTTACCGGAACAAGACTTGCGCGATGTCCCGCAGGTCCATCCTCCAGATGGGCCAGGTATGATCGTCGCGCCGCCCGGGCCACATCGATTCGTAGTCGGTGCGCTTGTATTCGTGGCGGATCTGGTGCGCAGTCAGAAACTTGTCGAAAGCGTCGCTGGCATCCAGCAAGTGATCCTTCGTGCCGCAGCGCAACTGGATCAGCTTGAACTCGCGATTCGACTTCGCCACGTCCGCGATCAGGCCGGCGAACATCGTCTGGTACGCGCTCTCCGGATACCGTATCGCGGGCGAAAAGCCGAGCACCCAGGCGAACAGGTCCGGATGGCGCAACCCGAAGCGCAGCGTTTGCCCGCCGCCCATCGATAACCCCGCGATGGCGCGGTTTTCACGCCCGGCACGCACGCGATAGTTCGCGTCCACGTACGGGAGGATCTCCTTGACCAGCACGTCCTCGAGCAACTCGTTGTTCTTCTCGCGATCGATCTGCCGCGCGGCAATGACGTGCCCGCGCGGCAGCACGATGAT
>JAPKZC010000683.1:0-1308 GCA_026394025.1 Candidatus Solibacter sp. | reverse complement strand
TCATCGAGAGCGCCCTGCCCGCGGCAATCAGGTTATCCAGGATAAAGTTCGCGCGGCCGTCCTCCACCCATCCGGCCTCCAGGTCGCCCGACCCGTGCAGCAGGTACAGCACCGGGTAGCGCCCGGTACCGGAGGCGTAGCCTGGCGGCGTGTAGACCCACAACGGGCGCGTCTCGTTCAGCAGCGCGGAGGGATACCAGTTCATCTCCACCCTGCCGTGCGGAACCTTCTTATCGGCGTAGAATTCGGGCGACCCCGGCATGTCGAACCGCGTGGAGTTGCCCCGCGGCCCCACCTTGGCGCCGGGATTCCGTTGATCCATAGTGGGCGCGCCGTCCACCATGTAGACATAGCTGTAAGTCTCCGGCCGCAGACCGCGAATGGCGGCGCTCCACACGCCCCGCTCGTCGCGCGTCATCGGGATGAACTCCTTGCCGCTGACCGTGACCGCCTCGCCGCGCAATTGCACGGTTTTCGCATTCGGCGCGTACATTCGGAAAGTGATCTCGCCGCTGCTGACTTCCACCGGCCGAAAGGACGGGATTGCCTCAACCGGGTCCACTGCCGCGCCGGGCCCCGGTGTCTGACCGTATAGCGCGGCCAGACCGATCCATAGAATCAGAAAACCTTTGCTCATGCCATCTCCTCGATTGGTCATCGCTGCCTGCAAACGAAATTGGCGGCATCGCGGATGCTGCCCGTACCCTCGTACGCCGCCACCCGCACGAGCCCGATCTTCGCCGCCGGTAGAAGGAGCGAGGCGAGGCTCCGGCACGCGACCGCATCGGCCGCAACTGCCGCCGGCCCCAAGACAGACATCCGCAATGTGGGGTTAGCCTTCACGAAGTTCTCCTCTTTGGATCGGCTCCTCTCCATTCCAGGGTGTACACGAATCGGAACCTCGCCCCAAACTGATTGTAGGTGACATACCGGTGAATCACACCAGCATATCTCGCTGGCTTCGCGAATTCTCAGCCTGGAGAGACAGGGCGGCTCCCATGATGCAGCGAGCCGGGGTGCTCGCCGTGCTTCCGGTGCGCCGTCTGCGCCGCCTTGCTGCGTAGCCCCTTGTAACGGCACGTTCCTGGTTTTTGTGGAAGGTTCCGGCACCGGGTGGTAGAATTTCGGCAGACAGGGCTCTACGTTGCCAGCCAAACAACTGCGGCTAATCCATTGGTGTGGGGGCACTCGCTGGCAGATCTCGCACCCAGGCTATTCCGATAAGGAGGAATCATGTTCCGAAGCTGTATCCTCGCAACCGTGTCGGTCGCGGCGGTCTTCGCGCAGCCGCCCGGCGGCGGGCCCAAC
>JAPKZC010000373.1 GCA_026394025.1 Candidatus Solibacter sp. | reverse complement strand
CGGATTGCATGGCGTCGGCGCCGGCGGTGAAGTTGAGGTTCACGGGGACCGCGCCGCGTAGTGTGACGCTCAAGTTCACGAGGGCGCCAGCCACAGTGGAGGGGAGGAGGACGCCGACCATTTCGGCCGGAGCATGGCATGGCGCCACGCGACCGAGCAACACGGCGGCGGTCAGCATTTCGCCGTAGGTGAGCGAACGGCCGGTGGTGTCGGCCATGGCGAATCTGGTCCAGTTGCGGCGCGCTACCTGGATCAGGCGGCGGTCCAGCAGGTCGGCGGGCCGCTGACGGTGCGCGGTGGCGTTGGCGGAGAGCTCCTGGATAGCCTGGCGAACGGCCTCCGCGCTGGAGTGGGAAGGCAACGGCGCGCCGAAACTGACGGTCACGGGGTAGGGAATCCGCTTGGGCCACTTCCAGAAAAACTTACCGCCCTCGAAGCTGAAGATGCTGCCCCAGAGGCGATCGAGATGCACCGGAATGATGGGCACGTCCGTGCCATCGACGATCTTCTCCATGCCGCGTTTAAAGGGCAGCATGTTGCCGGTGCGGGAGATCGCGCCCTCGGCGAAGATGCACACGATGTGTCCGGCGGCGATTTCGCGGCGCGCGGCGCGGATGGATTCCACCATATCGCGGGGGCCGCTGGTGCCTACCGGGATGGCATAGGTGCGGCGCAGGAACCAGTTCACCGCCTTCATCTCGAAGAAGGGCTTCCACACCATGAAGCGGATGAAGCGCTGCACGCAGGCGCCGATCAGGAAGCCATCGACATGCGAGATGTGGTTGGCGACGAGCAGCGCGGGTCCATGGAAGGGAACGTTTTCCTGGCCTTTGATGCGAATGCGGAAGAGGCTGTGGGTGAGCAGCCAGAGCACGAAGCGGACCAGATAGTCGGGGACGATGGTGACGATGTAGGCCGTGACCAGCAACATCGAGACGCCGAAGCCGGCCATGATGGTGGTGGCGCTGAGGTGCAGGCGGGAGTAGCAGAGCCACATCAAGCCGCTAGAGACCAGCATGCCGATGGTCTGGTAGAAGTTGTTGGCGGCCACCACGCGGCCCTTTTCGCGGGCGTCGCTGCGCTGCTGAATGTAGGCGTAGAGCGGGACCACAAAGAGGCCGCTGGCCATCGCCAGGAAAACCACGGCGGCGGTAGAGAGCGCGAAGGAGTGGCGGACGGCAACGAGCGCGAGCGCGAAGACTGCCATGAATGCGGCGCCCATCGGGACCAATCCGAGTTCCACCTTATCGCCGGAGAGGCGGCCGGCCAGCATGTTGCCCACGCCGATACCGATGGCGAGGAAGGCCCAGAGCAGGGAAACGCCGCTGTCGTCGGCGCGTAGCACGTCCTTGCCGAAGTATTGCAGGTCGGTCTTGAGCAGAACGCCGGCGAACCAGAAGTAAGACACGCCGAGGACGGCGAGCCAAAGCGGCTTATCGTGCAGCAGGTGGCGGGTGCTGCCGGCAATCTCGCCGAAGGGGTTCCAGCGGAAAGGCTGAGTGGCGCCGGAAGCGGGGACGCGGGTGATGCGCAGACTGGTGGCGAAGCCTATGGCGGCGATGGCGAGCGTGGCCGCGCCGATGCGCCAGGGCGCCGCGCTCCACACCGCGAACAGCACGCCGCCGCCGGCGATGCCCAGCACGATGGCGACGAAGGTGCTCATTTCAAGCAACGCGTTGCCGCGCGAGAGGTCGCGGTCGCCCAGTATTTCGGGGACGATGCCGTACTTGGCGGGGCTGAAGATGGCGGCGTGCAGGCCCATGAGGAAGACCACCAGCAGCATGCCTTCCGTCCAGCCGGCGATCAGCGTGGTGAGCCCGAAGAGCATGATGGCGATCTCGAAAAGCTTGACGCCGATGAGGACGCGGCGCTTGCTCACCAGATCGGCAAGGTGGCCGGAGTATCCGCTGAACAGCAGCGAGGGCAGGG
>JAPKZC010000650.1 GCA_026394025.1 Candidatus Solibacter sp. | reverse complement strand
TGCCCGCCGTCAGGGAAATCGAACTCCCCGCCGCGGCGGCGATGGGCGTTGCCATCGAAGGTTCGGCACTGGCCTGGCCCGCGGCGCCCGAGGAGGCAGTCCTGCCCGGCTTTGACGTGTTCAATCAGCCGCGACGCTACATCGATGTCTTTAATCGCGGACAAGCGCCCTTTGAATTCACCGCCACCGCGAGCGTGCCCTGGATCGTGTTGAGCGCCGCCAGGGGCAAGGTTGAAAAGGAGCAGCGCCTCTTGGTGAGTGTGGATTGGAGCAAGGCTCCGCGCGGAACCGCCAGCGGCTCGGTAACCATTGCCGGCGCCGGCGCCCCGGTCACGGTCAAACTAACGGCGGCCAATCCGCAAGCGCCGGCGAAGAGCGCGATCAGGGGCTTCGTCCAGGCCGATGGCTATGTCTCCATCGAAGCCGAACACTTCACCAGGAAGGTGGATGCCGGTGCGGTCCGCTGGGACAGGATTGACGATTATGGGCGTACCGTCTCCGCCATGACGGTGTTCCCGGTGACGGCCGCAAGCGTAACTCCGCCCCAACAATCGCCGCGCTTGGAATATGAGATGTATCTGTTCGATCCGCAGAAGGTAGAGGTGGAGGCCATTCTCTCGCCCACGTTGAACTTCGTCCCCGGTCGTGGCCTTCGCTACGCCATTTCCTTCGACGACCAGCCTCCCCAAGTCGTCGATTCCCTGGCGCAGAATTCGCAGCGCGACTGGGAGACCACGGTGAAAGACAGCGTGCGCAAAGTCAAGTCCAGCCATACGCTGAGCGGATCCGGCTATCACACCCTGAAGTTCTGGATGGTCGATCCCGCACTGGTGCTCGAGAAACTGGTGGTAAATTTGGGTGGCGTCAAGCCGAGCTATCTCGGCCCGCCGGAAAGTTATCGCGGCAGTAAGTAGGTAAGTTACAGGAGCAAACATGTCCACACCAAAAGTGATTCTCTGGTCCGTTGGCTTGGCACTGGCTTGGTTAATGCTGGTGCCCACGGGGACGAGAGCCCAACAACCCCCCACGCCGCCGCCGGCCGCCGCCACGCCGCGACCGCCGGTTGTCCTGTCCCCCGAAATGCAGGAGCGCCAGAACCTGACCCAGGCGGATCATCAAAGACTGATGGATCTTCTGCACATGACCACCATCCGCCGCGGCAGGGACGGCAACAACAAGGAGTCCCCCTTCTACGCAAACTACGATGAGGCCAAGGCCAATCCGTTCCCCAAACTGCCGGATCCACTGGTATTGAAGAACGGCAAGCCGGTCAAGCAAGCCGCCGATTGGTGGAAGGTCCGCCGCCCCCAGATCGTGGAGGATTTTGACCGCGAGATCTACGGCCGCGTTCCCAAAGTCGTCCCCAAAGTGAAATGGGAAGTCACCAAAACCACCAACGAAACGGTGGGCGAAGCGGCGGTGATCGTCAAACAACTCGTGGGCCACGTGGACAACTCCGCGTGCCCCCAAATTACCGTCGACATCCAGTTGGCGTTGACCACCCCGGCCAACGCCACCGGTCCGGTGCCGGTCGTCATGGAGTTTGGTGGCGGCGGCTTCGGCCCCGGCCGTGGTGCGGCGCGTGGACCGCTGCCGGCAGGCGCTGGTGGCGCGGTGGATGGAGAAGCCGCGCATCATCGCGGAGACCGGGGCCGGACAGCACGGCGTGCAGGGGATGGGGCTATGCCGTCCTCAACACCGGTAGCATTCAGGCCGATAACGGCGCCGGTCTGAACCAGGGAATCATCGGCCTGGTCAACAAGGGTCAGCCCCGTAAGCTGGACGACTGGGGTGTCCTGCGCGCCTGGGCCTGGGGCGCCAGCCGCGCCTTGGACTATTTCGAGACCGATAAAGCGGTGGACGCCAAACGCGTAGCCCTCGAAGGCCACTCCCGTTGGGGCAAGGCCACCGTCGTCGGCATGGCCTACGACGAACGCTTTGCCACCGCTTTTGTCAGTTCCTCCGGTGAGGGCGGCGCCAAACTGCACCGCCGCGATTGGGGCGAAATCGTGGAGAACGTCGCCGGAACCGGCGAATACCACTGGATGGCCGGCAACTTCCTCAAATACGCCGGTCCGCTGAACTGGGGCGATCTGCCGGTGGATTCGCACGAACTGATCGCCATGTGCGCGCCGCGCCCGGTATTTATCAGCGCCGGCGCCACCAACGGCGACGGCTGGGTAGACGCCAAAGGCAGCTTCATGGCTGCGGCCGCCGCCGGACCTGTCTACAAACTCCTGGGTAGGAGAGACATGGGAACCACCGAGTTCCCGCCCATCGAAACCGGCCTCATGGATGGCGACGTGGCGTTCCGCCAGCATAGCGCCGGCCACACCCCGGGACCGAACTGGCCGATCTTCCTCACTTTCGCCGAGCGCTACTTCAAGGCGCCGTCGCCCGCCGCCAGGCGATAGCGTTACCTGGTGGCATAAGGCCCCTGCTCTGTGCCCCCGAGCGAAGCTCCGACGCTCGGATCGCGTCCACTCGCGCGCCGGATTGCCCAGCGTTGCATTCGCATCACTATAATCAGGAAGGACCGCGTCCTGTGAAAACCAAATCAAACACTCCCTGGCCCGGGCGGCGGCTTAGTTCGTGACCAGACGCCCCCGCTTCTATAACACCTTGTACTTCCGCGTGATCGCCGGCATCGTCGCCGGCATCGCGCTCGGTTCCTTCTATCCCTCCACCGGCGAGATGATGAAACCGCTCGGCGATGGCTTCATCAAGCTCATCCGCATGATGATCGCGCCCGTCATCTTCCTCACCGTGGTGACCGGGATCGCGCGCATCGGCGACATGCGCAAACTCGGCCGCGTCGGCCTCAAGGCGCTGCTCTACTTCGAAGTGGTTACCACCATCGCGCTCCTCGTAGGGTTCGTGGTCGTCAAAGTGGTCCAGCCCGGCGCCGGCATCAACGCCAGCGCCGCCACGCTGGATGCCAAATCCGTGCAACAATACGCCACGTCCGGCAAACAGATGTCCGCCGTGGATTTCCTCCTGCATATCATTCCCGATACCTTGATTGGCGCGTTCGCCAACGGCGAGATCCTCCAGGTCCTGATGATCGCGATTCTCTTCGGCGTGGCCCTCGCCGCCTTCCACATGCGCCAGCCCATTGTCGAGGCGGCCGACTCGCTGACCCATCTGACCTTCGAAGTCATCGCGCTGATCATGAAAGCCGCGCCCTTCGGCGCCTTCGGCGCCATGGCCTTCACCATCGGCAAGTACGGCCTGAAAACCCTCTTGCCGCTCGGCAAGCTGCTCCTGTGCGTGTACCTGACCAGCGCCCTCTTCGTCTTCCTCGTGCTCGGACTGATTGCGCGACTGCACGGCTTCAGCCTCTGGAAATTCCTCAAGTACATCAAAGAAGAGCTTCTGATCGTGCTCGGCACTTCCTCCTCGGAGGTGGCGTTGCCGCGCATCATCGTCAAACTGGAGAGGTTGGGTTGTTCGAAATCCGTCGTGGGCCTGGTGGTCCCCTCGGGCTACTCCTTCAACCTGGATGGCACGGCGATCTATCTCACCATCGCCGCCCTCTTCGTGGCCCAGGCCACCAACACACACCTCAGCGGCAGCCAGGAGTTCACCCTCTTGCTGGTGCTCATGCTCACCTCCAAAGGTGCCGCCGCGGTCACCGGCGGCGGCTTCATCACGCTCGCCGCCACGCTTTCC
>JAPKZC010001139.1:2638-11334 GCA_026394025.1 Candidatus Solibacter sp. | reverse complement strand
CCGGCCGCACGTCGTGGAACATGCCACGGCACTTTCGCTCATCGCCGGCGATTGGAAGGTGATCCAGGCGCACAATGGGCCCAAGCGCAACCAGACGGGCAACGAGATCGGCAACGATCCCCAGCCGCAGTTGTTCAACCTGGCCAATGATCTCGCCGAGCAGCACAATGTCGCCGCGCAATACCCCGGCAAGGTGAAGGAGATGCTGGCCATGCTCGCGCAGATTCAGCAGGACGGCCGCTCGCGCCCGCGGTGAACGCGTCTGCCCATCGCCAGCGGGACGCGGCACTCCCTATCGCCGTGCCCGGCGAGCTTCCCGAGCGGGTTGACGATGGCGGGCGCTCTTGCCCCCCTGCTAGTCCAACCGGGCGGCGTTGATTTCGATCACGTTGCGGTCGGGGTCGAGAATGTAGATCTGCGGGAACCCCGCCGTGGCGTGCGGCTGCAGAACCATCCGTCGGAACTGGTCGTCTCCGGCATCTTCGCGATAGCCTCTCGAACGCAGGTACTCCACCGTCTGCCGGTAACTGGCGACGCGCACCGCGAAATGCCCGTCGCGGTTATCCAGTCCCTTGCCGGTGCGAAAAGTCGAATGGGGGTGGACGATCAGGTGTATCTGGTGCGACGCGCCGGCGGAAAACCAGGCCCCAGGGAAGTCGAACGGTGGCCGCGCGAGCTCTTCCAGCCCCAGTATTTCGATGTAGAATCTCCGCGAGCGCTCCAGGTCCGTTACGCCCAGACTCACGTGGTGTATCGCCTCAGTTTCCATAGTCGGATGCAGTGTCCTATCATGGTACACCTCGCAGAACTGCTCCCGCAGCCCCCTCGAATCCATGGTCAGGTCCCGGCTATGCCACCCACTTGCAACTGCTTCTCCCGATCCGCGGGCAGCCAGCGGTGCAGCGCCGCCGTCAGATCTTCCATACGGATTGGCTTGAGCAGTGTGTCATCCATCCCGCTGGCTAGACAACCATCGAGGCACTCTGCGCCGGTCTCCGCCGTCATGGCGATAATCGCGGTGTGACGGCCCGCCGGTTCGCGTTTGCGGATCTCGGCGGTGGCTTCCCGCCCGTTCATGATTGGCATCTGGCAATCCATCAACACCAGATCGTACGGCAGGAGGTTCGCTGAGACGTCCACCCGCATACCGAGGCGCTCCAGCATGCGAACTGCCACTTTCTGATTGACCACGTTATCGTCGACCACCAGCACGCGCGCCGGGGAATGGGCTGGCGGGCGTTCAGCCTGCGCCTCCACCTGTGCCGCCAGTGCCGCCAAGCTGCGCTTCGACCACGCACTGGACAGCGCCTCAAACAACTGGGATTGGCGGATGGGTTTGACCAGGCAGGCATCGACGTGGGTGCCATCCATGCGCCGTACCTCGCGCCAACTGCCGATCGAAGCCAACATCACCACAATCGTCTGGTTCGTCGCCGGATCGCACTTGACGGCCCCCGCCATCGAGGCGCCGTCCATGTGCGGCATTTGAAAATCGGCGATCAGGAAGTGGTATGGATCACCGGCGCGTTGCGCCGCCCGAATTTCTTCCAGTGCCTGGACGCTGCTCGCGGCGCTACGGTCGCGCATCCCCCAACTGGAGACCTGCTCGCCGACCACGCGGCGATTCACGTCGTCGCGGACCACAATCAGGGTCCGCAATCCCTCCAGGTTCACCGTTGGGGCCGTCCCGGGCCGTGGCTGCGGATCCAGCGTCAAGGGCAGGTTGAACCAGAACTTCGAGCCCTGGCCGGGGGAGCTTTCAACGTGAATCGAACCACCCATGAGTTCGACCAGTTGTTTGGATATCGCCAGCCCCAGTCCGGTTCCTCCGTAGCGCCGCGTCGTAGAGGCGTCCGCCTGGGTGAACTTCTGGAAGAGCTTCGCCAGCTTTTCCGGCGCCACACCGATTCCCGTGTCGGTCACCGAGATGCGGATTTGCGCGCTGTCCGGCGCGCGGCCGGCGCACTCCACGGCGATCAGCACGTGCCCCTTGTGCGAGAACTTGACGGCGTTTCCGGCAAGGTTGGTGAGAACCTGGCGGATGCGGCCGCCGTCGCCTACCAATTGACGGGGCACGCCGGGAGGATAGTCCACGATGAGTTCCAGGTTCTGGGCTTCCGCCTGGGGCTCAAGCAGTTCCGCCACGTCCTCCACCAGCAATCGCAGATCGAAGGCGTGAGGCTCAATCGTCAGGCGGCCCGCCTCGATCTTGGAAAAGTCCAGAATGTCGTTGATCACCACCAGAAGGGCGTCGCCGCTTTGGCGCACCACGTCGGCGTATTCGCGCTGCTCCGCGGTCAACTCGGTATCCAGCAAGAGGCCGGTCATGCCCATCACGCCATTCATCGGCGTGCGGATCTCATGACTCATGTTGGCCAGGAATTCGCTCTTCGCCAGGCTGCCTGCATCGGCCTGCCGCCGGGCCAGGCGCAAGCGGTACATTAGCCAGACCATCACGGCAAAGGCTCCCGCCAGAGCCACCAATGCACCCAGCAGCACCATCTGGTAGGCCAGTGTGCGATGGTAGGCGAACACCGTGAGGGCTTCGTTGGTGATTCGCGAGTTCCAGCGGAAATCGATGTCCATCAGGGCGCCTTCCTCCGCCATGCGCCCGATCGCAGCGCGCAGGCGGTCGGCGGCCGCGCGCGCCTCGCGGCTGTCTTTCCGGGCGCCGATGCCGAACCAGTAGTTGGCGCCGTCCAGCGGCTGGACGCGCAGTTCCCGCTGCGTGCAGGGCGGGTGAGGCCCCACCGTGATCGCGTTCAGCGAGAGGAATCCGGCTTGCGCCGCGCCGCTGCATACCGCGCTCATTACGTCGCTGGCGGTCTGCACTCCCAGTAACGGGGAATCGCGGAAAAACCGGCTCGCCGTGCGGCCGTCGCTGCTGATGTGCAGGGTAGCCGCCACGGTTTTTCCGGCCAAGTCGGCAGGCCGCCGGATATCGAGTACCCGTGGGAAGACGATCGCGTATCCCATGCGCGACCATGGGGCGCTGATGTAGACGAGTTTCCGCCGCTCGGGCAGATCGGCCATCAGGGGCCACAGGTCCGCCTGCCCAGAGACCAACGCCTTCTCGGGTCCCTCCGGTGCGAAGACCCAATCCAGGCGAATGCCCTCCCGTGCCGCGGCTGCGCGAATCAGATCCACGGCGGGCCCGGCTGGCTGTCCCGCGGCGTCCGGAAACTGGTAGGGTGGCGAATTCTGGAAACCGATCCGCAGCGGCGTCTGCTTCCCCGCCTGCGCGGCGGCCGGGGAGACGCCCCAGAGCAGCAGGAAGTGACAGACCACGACAACCGATGGTCCGTCCCACGGGTGTCGCCGGCACGCGAGCGCGCTCCTTCGTTCGTCCACAAGGAACTAATCGGCTCTTTACCGGATTTGGTTTAGGGGCGAAGCTAGGAAATCCCGGGAATCCAACGCCGCATCTCGCCGCGAATGCCTTCGAAGCGTTGCACCACCGGTCCCAGGTCCGCGCTGCCCAAGCCCCACCGGTAAAGCAGCAGGCACAGATACGCCGGAATCATGGCCCACGCAAAACGCATGCGGCAGCGCAGTTCAATCAGCGCCAGTTGCTGGTAGTCTTCCGGGGACTCGATCCGAAGCGTCTCCAACTCGACCCTTGCCGTCAGAAACTCCGCCTTCAAGCTGCGCAGGTATCCACGAAAAATGCGGCAGCAGCGACGCCGGAATTCGGTTTCAATGCGTGCCACGTATCCCGGCGCGGCACGCAAAAACTCGATATCCCGTTCGTCGAACAGCCGGATCATGGGGACGGAATGCCCGTCCGCCGCCGGCACGTTTGTCCTGGCAGGACTGGCGATGCTACGGTTTCTCATGGCAGTGGTGGAAGCCAAGGCCCAGTATGCTGCAGCCGTTCTCTCGCGGCCAGTGCCAGCAGTACGGGCCAGGTTTGTAGTACCCCTTGCCGAAACCCCGCGGCACCGCGGCAACCGCGGCGCGCGTCCGTTCGAAAGGCAACGGTAGTATGCTAATCTCAGGTACGGTTTTTGGGCTTTCAGGCCTGCATCTTGCCCGGCCGAACCAGTGGGCGACCATGAACACCGCTTGCGACCACCCCCGGTTCTTTCCACCCCACGCCAATCTCAGCGATGCCGTCAACAGCAACATCGTCCAATCCGAAATCGAAGGCGGTGTCCATCTTTACGATCTTTCTCCGGGGACCGTTCTGGAGGTTCGGACCCAGAATCGCGCTTACACCATCTTGTACAAGGGCTGGGACCAGGCGCTGATCTCAGGCCATCCGGTGTTCTGCCCGCAGCCGGTTCCGGTTACCATCCACGGCTCCACCTGGGGCGGATCGATGCTCAAAGCCCGCTTCATCGGACGCGGCATGTGCCTGGAGTTCGGCCACCCGGAGTTCGACCCGATCCGCACTTCCGTGATTTTGGACGTACGCCCGCTCTAAGTGGCTTCCGTGGCCGCTACATCACCCGCTGGATGGAGACCGGCAGCAACTCGAAGCGCAACAGGGTTTCAAGCAGGTCGATTTCCTCGCTCTCCACTGGGGCCGCCTCATCCGCCAATTCCAGCTTCACGACTTCACAGTCTTCCGAAACCCAGACCTGGTTGATCAGACGGAACTCGACGGCATCGTCCGAACCCTTGACCGCGACGCGTACCAGGCGGTCACCGAAGGCGAGCACTACTCCCTGGAGCACTCGGCCGTTGTTGTAGTGGATGCAGATCATCTGTCCCCATCATGCCTCTTAACTACGATATTCGGATAGAGGCTCCCGTACCATCGCTGTACTAGTGGCCCGGACTAGCCGATTAGCACTAACACGTTGGATATTCAGGGTTTTGCTTAGCCCGAGCAGCCATTTTTCGTGAACTTTTCCGACGCCCCCCGCGTAAGCACCCTTCAGCGGCCTATGCAGACGTCCATTTTGAAGGTGAACTGATGAACAACTTCTCTCACGGGGTCCGGGTGCTTGCCAAGAAACCGGGTTTCACCGCGGCCGCCGTGCTGGTGCTCGCTCTCGGTATCGGGGCCAATGCCGCGATCTTTAGCCTGGTGAACGCTTTCCTGCTGAAGCCGGTGGCCATCCACAATCCCGAGGAACTGGTGGGGCTGTACAGCCGCGACACCAGGAAACCCGACAACTACCGCGCGTTTTCCTACCCCAACTTCGTCGATCTCCGCGCCCAAGGCGGCGTCTTCGCCAGCCTGGCGGCCCATCACCTGGCGATGCTTGGCCTCACCGAAGGCGACTCCACGCGCCGCCTGTTCACCGACATGGTCTCGTCCAACTACTTCGACACCATGGGCGTCCCGCTGTTCCGCGGACGCGTGTTTACGGCCGAGGAGGAACGCCCCGGCAGCGCCAGCCCGGCCGTCATCGTCAGTTATTCCTTCTGGAAACGCCACGGCGCCGACCCCGCCGTGCTCGGCAAATCTCTCCGCCTCAACGGGCGATGGTTCACCGTGGTCGGCATCACCCCGGAGGGTTTCACCGGCACTACCGCCCTGGTCAGCGCCGAACTCTACGCGCCGCTGGGCGCTTACGAAGCCATGGTCAACGATTTCGAGGGCCGCGGACGCACCCTCTCCGCGCGCGATAACCACGCCTTAATTGCGCTCGCCCGACTGCGTCCGGGAGCAACTCTGGCCGCTACGGATGCGGAACTCGCCGGGGTTGCCGCGGCCATGCAAAAGGCCTGGCCCGTGGAGAACAAGGACCAGACCCTGTTGGTGCGCCCGCTCTCCCGGCTCAGCGTCTCCACCAGCCCCGAGTCGGGCAAGAGCCTGGCGGTGCCGGCCATCCTCCTGCTTTGCATGGCGGCGGTGGTTCTGCTGATCGCTTCGCTCAACGTAGCCAACATGATGCTGGCCCGGGGCGCGGCCCGGCGCAAGGAAATCGCCATCCGCCTGGCGCTCGGCGGCGGCCGCCGCGATATCATCCAACAACTTCTCTCCGAGAGTCTGATGCTGGCGCTGCTGGGCGGCGCCGCCGGCCTGTTCATCGCCTGGTGGAGCACCGGCGTGCTGGTGAGTTCGATGTCCCGTCTGGCGCCGATCGACATGGTCTACAACGCGATGCCGGACCTGCGCGTGCTGGCCGCCACGTTCGGCTTCTGCCTGTTCAGCACCTTGCTGTTCGGCTTCATGCCTGCCTGGAACCTCTCGCGCCCCGACCTGACTACCGACCTAAAGGATGGCGAGCGCGGCCGGAGCAGCCGGCAGCGGCTCTTCTCCCGCGGCAACCTCCTCGTCATGGGTCAGATCTGCCTCTCGCTCACCCTTCTGACCGCGGCCGGTTTGTTCCTGCGCTCTGCCCTGCGCGCCGCCGACATGGCGCCTGGATTCCGCATCGCCAACTCGATTGTAGTGGAACTTGACCCCGCCCTGGCCGGCTACAACCAGACGCGCGGCCGCGAAACCTATCGCGCGCTGCTCGGTCGCCTGAAAGCACTGCCCGGCGTGCAGTCGGCATCTATGGCTGCCACCATCCCTTTCGGCATTGTCTCCAACGGGCGCAGCATCCGGCGCGCGGACAGCGACGCTGCCGAAAAGCGGAATCTGATCTCCTGCCGATCCAACATCGTCGATTCGGACTACTTCCAGACCATGGGCATTGCGCTGCTGCGCGGCCGATCGTTCCAGCCGGCGGAAGCCAATGCGGGCACCGCTATAGTGCTCGACCGCTTGGCCGCCAGCCGTCTCTGGCCGGATGGGGATGCCCTCGGCAAATTCATCCTGCTGGACGGGGAGGCGGCGGGAAAAACCCGCGCCAGGGAGGTCGTCGGCATCGTGGGGAACGTCCAGGAGCACATCGTCGGTAAGGGCGACGATCCCCATGTCTACTTCCCGCTTGGCAAGGAGTATCAGTCGGAGATGATTGTCCACCTGAAGGTCAGCTCCGAATCCGGCATGCTCGAAAGTGTGCGCCGGGACATCCGCGAGTTTGATGCCGCGCTCCCCGTGCTGGCGCTGAAGACCATGCGGCAGCATATGGAGGGCAGCGCCGACTTGTGGATCACGCGCACCGCCGCCACGCTCTTCAGCATCTTCGGCGGCGTTGCCCTGTTGTTGGCTGTGATCGGACTCTACGGCATTCGTTCCTACACCGTGGCCCGCCGCACCCGCGAAATCGGCATCCGCATGGCCCTCGGCGCCTCCGCCGGAGATACTCTGCGCCTGGTGGTGCGCGAGGGTGCGGCGTTGACTGCGATCGGCGCTGCCGCCGGCCTTGCACTCTCGGTCCTGCTGGGCAAGCTGCTTGCCGGAATGCTGTATCAGGTGAGCGGCGCCGACCCGGTCGTTTTCCTGGTTGCGCCTGCGGTTTTGAGCGCGGTTTCGCTGGTTGCCTGTTACATCCCGGCTCGCCGGGCCGCCCGCGTAGACCCCATGGTCGCCCTGCGATGGGAGTAGGGTGAGGCACATAAAAGAAGGGGCCGGTTTCCCGGCCCCTTCTTTCTGCAAAACACCTGCAGCGAAGACCCGCCTAGAACATCAACCGCAGTCCAAGACGAAGCTCGCGCGGGCCCTGATAGGCGCCGGTGCCGCCCGTGCGGTAATTCCCGCCCGGCATAGCGTAGATTGGGTTGTACTGCGGCAGCCCGCTTACGGTGAAGTTGCCAGGATAGACGAACTTGGTGACATCGTAGCCGGTGAAGAACTTGGCCGTTGGCAGCAATGCATCGCTGATCGCGCCGGCGCGGTTCATTTGTGTGACCCGTGAAACGACGGCGTTTTGGTTGAACAGGTTGGTGGCGTTCGCCGAGATCCGGAGAGTAGTCCGTTCACTCACTTTGAAGTTGTGATTTATCCCCAAGTCGGTTTGCGTGTAGAACGGGGTGCGAGCCATATCGGCTCGTCCGTAGGGCGTGGTCGGGGCTGTGTGATAGATCACTGTGGTGGTGTCGGGCGTGCCGCTAAACGCCACTTGGTTCAGGCCGAACGTCGTGACGCCGATCTTGCTCTTCAGGTCATGTGAGACAAAAAACTTAATCTCGTTCGGGCGATCCGTCCCCAGACGTCCGAATACCGTCTTCTGGCTGCCGCTCGCATCGATGTAGTAGTACGGCGAATCGAAGGCGCGCGACACACCCGGATCGGAGCGGCCGGACTCGTCCGCGTTGGCCAGACCCGACCAGTTGCCCCACAGCCGACTATAAGTGTACGAAGTCAAGAAAGTGAGATCCTTGGTGTGACCCTGAAGGCGGAACTCCACTGCGTCGTACTGGCGAGTCGCCGCCGGAACCAGCCACTCCTTCCCATTGGGGAATTTTTGACCCCAGGGGGATTTCGGATTGCGGGTCTCGCCGAGGCCGGGATTGCCGATCAGGTAGACTTCGTCGTCGCCGCTCTCGATACCGATGTCCTCGATGCCGGCCAGGATGTCGGTTCGAGTATAGCGCGCGCTCGCCACCAGGCGCGTCGAAAATGCGTGGTCCACGGAGACGTTGAACCGGCGCTGTTTGAACGGCTTAATGTTGGGATCGATCCCGTCGAGTTCTCCCTTGGCGTTGATCGGAACCGTGCGGTTATCATAGGAAACGATCTCTTTGCCAAGGGCGCCGGGATTGGCTTTGCCGAGGGCAAGAACGTTCGGGCTGTCCAGCAGGTAGGCGTGGCTCACCCAGTAATCGCCGCCAAACGACCCGCGGGCGAGCTCATACTTCATGACGTCATAGTAGTAACCGAAACTGCCGGATATTTTCCAGCGGCCATC
>JAPKZC010001139.1:0-2587 GCA_026394025.1 Candidatus Solibacter sp. | reverse complement strand
GAGCAATCTTGTCGGTCCAGCCGAAGGACACCGGGTTGGCGACCTTGATTCCGTTCTGTTCTTTGCGGTAGGGAGGCAGAAATTCGTCCTCCAGCCGGAGGCCGAGGTTGAGGGTCACACGGCTGTGGACCCTCCAGGAGTCCTGAAAGTAGAAGCCCTGGTTGCGGCTGTTCACTGAGGCGTTCTGCCGGACGCCATCCTCCCAAATATAGTAGCCGTAGGTGCCCTTGGCACCGGTGATGCTGCCGCGGGTGAACGAATCGCCCCAGAAAATGTTGAACTGCCCATTGGTAAAGTCGGATAGAACGTCGTTGCTCACCCGAGCGACCGAATAGCCGAATTTGAAGGTGTGCGCCTGGCCCGCGATATTGCGGAGGAAAGAAGCGTCCAGGTATATGTTATTCCGCGAGGTGACGTCCCTCACCACGCCAAAGGTGCTGGAGACGTTGCGGAAGCCCGCCACGCCGGGAAGCGGCACGCCCGCCGGGGCCGGGTTCTGGTACGTAATGAAGGGCGCGCCCGACAGACCGTAGTTACCATCCTTGGCATTCTGGTACTTGTATCCGTAACGGGCGCTCATCAAAAAGCTGGGAGTGATCGAATAGTTGACCGAAGCGGTATAGGCCTGCGACGGCTGCCAGCCACCCTGCACTGTAAGATCATTGGACGGAGCGGCCACCCGGGGATCGACATTCGGCAGGGTTCCCTTTCTCCGTTGCGGCGACCACATCCACGACGAGTTCACCTGAAGCTTGGAGTTCGGCGAAAAATCCAGCCGGCTGAGAGAGTAATAATTGATGTTTTCCTGGTTGAACGCCCGCGTCCCGCTCGGATACTCCACATAGCGCTCGAGGCGATTGTAGGTGGGGAACAGGCCCGCCGTGAAGTAGACCTTATCGGCGAGGATCGGACCGCTGAAAACGCCGCCGGGGTAGAACGTACGAGAGACGTCTTCCTTTGGCGCGAAGAACTCAGCCGCATTGGCATTGGTGGCCGAGCGCTGCCAGTACCCTCGCGGCCGGGGGTTGATCTGACTGTTGGTGAAGTCGCCGCCGATCTGGCCGTGAAAACTGTTGGTCCCGGCGCGTGTGGCGACGTTGATGACACCGCCGGCGGCGCCGCCATACTGGGCCTCAAATCCGCTGCTCTTTACTTCAATCTCCTGCACAAACTCGACTGGGATCGCATTTTGGAGCCGTAGCGATCCGCGGCGAATGTCACTCACGTCCACGCCATCCAGCACGAATGAGTTCTCCGAGCCGCTGGCGCCATCCACTTGATAACCAGCCACACCGGAGTTTCCGTTCTTGGTCTCCTGACGAACACCCGGGGCGATCTGGAGAAGCGTGTTAAAGCTGCGCCCTTTTGGCAGGTCGTCGAACTGGCGGGCCGTGATATTGGTCGCCGCTTCCATGATGCCCGGCCCGCCACCAGTGAGGGTCGCAAAGCCGGCCTTGGTGGTGGTGATCGTGTAGACTCCGATCGGCGCCGATTCAAAAGTGAAGCGGCCGTGGCCGTCAGTCGGTGCGGCGAGCCCACTCGGCGCCGTCGGGCTGGTTGCCGTTAGCTTCGCGCCGGGCACAACGGCCCCTGTCGAATCCGTTACGGTTCCGACGATTCTGCCGGTCGTCTGCTGTCCGGTAGCGAGACTGAGACCGAACGTTACCAGCGCGGCGACCACAAATGACTTCTCCACGAGCGAAAGAACACTTCGTAAACTCATGTAAGATCAACTCCTTCTATGAGCAGAACCCGGCGCCCGACGGCTGGGAAAAACTTCCAGGCCGATACCTAAATAGCCGGAGTCCTGTTGATTTCATGAATGTTAGCAGAAAACATACCTGTTGTATACCTCAATTTACGCTCGATTTACCTGCTCCTCGATTTACCCAAGGACACGGCAACAGCGCCGTGGTGCAACGGATCCGGGATGTGGCCAGTTGGAACTCCTCATGATCTTGCCAATTGCAGCGTTGACAGGAGGGGGCCTCGGGTCTACCTCAGCCCGCCGCCGTCATTCCGTTCTCGCCTTTCTGCGCTTCCACCGACAGCATCTGAACCAAATCCCCGAACATCCGTTCCGCGGTTCGCGCCTTTTGCAGCACCCTGCCGTACACCTCGCAGAACGCGCCCGCCTGCGATGCGATCCAGCGCTCCGTCATCTTCGGCAGCCCTTCGGCGTGCAAGTTGCCGAACGTAAAGCGGCGGGCGAATCCGTAGCGCAGTGGCGCCACCGTGCCATCTTCCTCAATCACCAGGGGCGAGATCATCTCGCCCAGGTGACGCGCCTCCCGCTCCACATTTTGCTTCCATGACGCCAGGTCTCCGGGCTCCCCCGGCAGGCTGTAACGGTTCACCGCGTCGAGGTGGATCACCAGTTTCCCGCGCTGTAGCTCACTCAGCCATTCCACCATCATCCAGGCCGTCGCCATCTGTTCGTCGCCCAGTTCCGCCGATGGCCGCACCTGTAGCATGGCGGCGCCCTGTACCGCCGCGAACTCCACCACCCATTCCAGTTCCGCAATGCTGGCGGAGGTCAGCGGGAACACGACAGCGAATGGAATCCCCGAGTCGCGGACCACTTCCA
>JAPKZC010000764.1 GCA_026394025.1 Candidatus Solibacter sp. | reverse complement strand
GTTGGAGAGGAAGACCTGATGCTGGTAGTGGTGGGCGGGCATTCGAGGAAGATCGGCAAGACCAGTTTGGTGGCGGGATTGATCCGCAAGCTGCGAAACCTCCGTTGGACGGCTCTGAAGATCACGCAGTACGGCCATGAGGTATGCGAGAATCACACCGGGACGGCGGCCTGTGGGTGCGAGCCGGGGGCGGGTGAGGAGTTCGCGCTGACGGAGGAATACGAGGCGGGCGGCACGGATTCCGGGCGGTTCCTGGCGGCGGGAGCGGAGCGCTCTTTCTGGCTGCGGGTGAAATCGGGGGAACTGCCGCGCGCGGCGGGAATGGTCAAGAAGATCCTGGCGCAGGGCGAGAACGTGATCGTGGAATCCAACAGCGTGGTGGAACTGGTGGCGCCGGATGTCTTGCTGATGCTGCTGGATTTTTCCTGCGAGGACTTCAAGCCATCGAGCCTGCGGTTGATGGACCGCGCCGATGGATTCGTGGTGATCGATCGCGGCATCAACGCGCCTCTCTGGGAAGAGGTGGCACGGGGGATGTGGGACGGGAAGCCGCAATTCCTGGTCAAGCCGCCGCGTTACGTGACGGCGGAAGTGGTGGACTTCGTCAGGTCGAGAATCTCAGCGGCCTCGGCGCGTTGAGCGCGCAGGCGGGTCAACTGGGCCCCGGCCTCCGCCAGGCGCCCCTCGGCGTGCGCCACTTGCTGCTCCATGGTGCGAAGGTACCCTTGGGCGGTGGTCTGCGGGGAAACGCTGAGCAGCCCGAGGCAGTAAACGCTGGTTTCGATATTCCCGAGGTCTTGACGAAGATCGTGAACCAGGTCGATCAGGATGGTTTCCGCTGGGGAGATTTTGGATAAAGGCATGTTGTGTGCACTGCTGAAAGCGTGAGTATAGCGCGAGCGGACCGTTTAGGGAATGTTCAAATTGGAATTTGAGGGGCATGCCGTGTGCGAGAGAGTACTGGCCTGTTTAGGCCGGAGAGCGCGCACGATGGGCGAAAGACACGACGGCCGCGGCGGCGCAAGGTCCGGTATACTTCAACTTCGGCGAACAGTATGCGACAGATCCCAGCACTAGCGGTGATCGCGCTCGGCCTCTCGGCTGCACCGTGCGCGCTGGGACAACAGTTCATGCGCGGCAAGGTGATCATGCCGGATGCATCGGCGCCGCCGCAGAAAGCGTTCATCGAGCGCGTCTGCCCGGCGTCCATTCCCATGCGCGAGGCGGTGACCAACCGGCAAGGCGAGTTCCTCTGGCGATCCGACAGTTACGGTGACGTCAAGCGACTGGGCAGCCTCAGCGATCTGGGACGCATGCGCTGCGGACTGCGCGCGCGGATTCCCGGGTTCGAATCGGACCGCATCGACATTCACGATCCCGTGGTACTGCGCAATCTCCAACTTCCGACCATGGTCTTGCACCCTGTTTCGGCGGATACGGAGCCGGGCGGGCCGGCGCTGCCGCGGGCGGTGGTCAAGCCCTGGAACCTGGGGATCAAAGCGTCGGACGCGCGCCAGTGGGCGGAGGCGGAACGCAGGCTGCGCGAAGTGACGCGGGTGGCCCCGGCATTTGGCCCGGCATGGGGCGCCTTGGGGTACGCGTATCACAACCAGAACAAGGCGGCGGAGGCGCGGGATGCCTTGCAGCGGGCGGTGGCTGCCGACCCCGCGTCGCTGCCGGCGCGGCTGCAGTTGCTGCGCCTGGAGATGTCATCCCAGCTTTGGGCGGATGCGGCGAAAACGGCTGGGGCTCTGATTCAGGCCGACGCCGGGCATCGATACCCCGAGGCTAACTTGCAGCTTGCTATAGCCCGCTACCAGCTGCACGATCTGGAGGCGGCGCGCACGGGCCTGTTGGAGACTATCCGCCTGGATGCGCGCCACGAGTTGCCGCAGGCCCAGTACCTGGTGGGCGCGCTGCTGATGGAACAGGGCGATGCCGCGGGCGCTGCGGCGCACCTCAGAAGCTACCTGGAACGGGTGCCGTCCGCGGCGGATGCTGCGACGGTCAGGGCGGCGATCGAGAGTCTGAGCCGCCCCGGTTCCCCGCACCCGCCCGCGCTGCCGGTGGCCGAGAGCCTGCCGGCGAACGCGGTGGAACCCGTGGTGACGACTACCGGCGAGGCCTGGGTGCCGGGGGGCCGGAAGGCGCTGGCCGCCCTGGCGCACATGAAAGGTACGCCTTCCGCCGAGAATTTCTTTCTGGAGTACTGCCGCGCCGTCTCTCTGGAAACGTCGCCGCTGACCCCGAGCCCGGTTGCCGGATACACGGCGGCACTGGAGACCTATCTGGTCAACATCGCCGAGTTGATGGACCTGGGCGAGCGGCGGGAGGCGGGCACACTGATCACGCTATCGCTGGCGGCAGGAGAGGCACGGCAGAGGACGACGCGCATTCTGCAACTGCTTGGCTGGAAGGTGACGAGCGGCAATGGAACCGCCTCGATCGAACTCGGCAACCAACCGGCCGATTGGCCGCGGCAACAAATCCTGCCGGCGCTGGGTGTGGATGCACTCGCCATGCAGCAGGCTTTGGGCGCCGGGCGGAGCTTCCAGTTCGAGATCGTTTCCGAAAACGCCGACCTGGCCGGCGGCACTGCCTGGGCTGCGCTGACGAAGGAATTCTCCGCTCTTCCCGGCGGCATAGCGGAAGGTTTCGTCAGGCAGGTGCACCTTGCCAGGGCCTATGCCGGGCTGGGCAATATGGGGGGCGAGACGGCGATGGCGCTGGCCAGGCGCATGGGTCTGACCACGCTGGCAACCGTGTATGCCGATTCGCTTTGGATGAACGGCGAGGCCTTCCGCGTGTCCGCCGGCAGGGCCGCGGTCCCGGGTGGCGCCGCCGCCGAAGAAGTGTGGGCGAAGCTGGCCGGGGCGAATCCGCTGGATCCGGAGCGCTTCTTTGAAGCAATCCTCAAAGGCGACCGTGGCCGCCTGGCCGGTTTCTATGCTGCTTTGGCGCGCGGCGACGCAGCTCACCAGAAGTTCTTCACGAGGGATCTGGCGCGCGCCCAGCGCTATTACGCCTGGTACCGCGAAGCGGAAGAGACGCGCGTTGCAGTGAGGAATCCGGCTCTAGCCTGGCGGGCGCTGGTGTTCCAGAATCTGCCGCTGAACGAGAGAGGCGAGGTCGGCTACCCGGGCGGACGAGCGGCTTGGAGTCCGGCGGCATCGGACGACGACGCCCTGGTGCCGGCGCAGTCAATAGGCGGGGCGCGAATCGTCCAGCCGGCGCCGCCGGTGGATATGGAAGCGCTTATGGCAGTTGCCCGGTTGGAGCACGAGCGCGCGCGGTCCCTGGATGCGGATTCCGCGAAGCTGCTGGCAGGGAACTTCACCGCCTGGCGGTGGCTGTTTCCCTACTTTCAGGCGCTGCCCGGACTGGGCGCGGAGGAGTTCCAGGCGTTGGCGGACTTTACTGGCGCCGTATCCGGTAATGCCCGTCCGGAGCAAGACCTGGCGCTGGGCGAGTGGCACTCTCTGGTGGCGCTGATCGTGCTTGGCGGAAGAGCCGGCTCGCTCAACGACGGCGCCGCCGCGCGCGCCTTCGGACGTGTGTGCCGGATGACATCCGACCGGGACCATGGGGCGGAGGCGCTGGCCATCCTGCGAGAGATCTCCGGCGGCGGACCGAATCTGGAGGAAGGTGTCACCAACGGACTTCTGCGGCTGAGCGGAGCGCGCCGCGCCGCCTTCGCGCGGCTCCGCGACCTGCAAAGTGCGCCGCATCTGGACCGGCTGAGCGGTTCATCCGATGCGGCCACGCTGGTGGCTGCCCTGAGCGG
>JAPKZC010000775.1 GCA_026394025.1 Candidatus Solibacter sp. | reverse complement strand
GCTTCGTGTTGCGGAACGGCATGGAGTGCATTGTTTCGGAGGATGGAATTGCGCGCGTGCCCGCCCTGAGTGGCGTACCGGAATTCAACCTGGAACAGGAACTGGCGGCCGCCACGGCCTTCGTGGTGGAAGCCGTGGTTGCCGGCGGGTTGAAGAACCCGCCAAGACCGAAACTGACGCGACTGGGACGCCAGGA
The DNA here is from genome assembly GCA_026394025.1 of Candidatus Solibacter sp. Lineage (GTDB taxonomy): Bacteria > Acidobacteriota > Terriglobia > Bryobacterales > Bryobacteraceae > Solibacter. Next base: position 3,017 of record JAPKZC010000775.1, on the reverse strand, counting down.
ATTGACCGCCATGGCGCTCAACTCCCCCGGCGCGGTTGCGGTACACGACGAGCACGACGACGAGTAATGCCCCCGCCCGCACGCCGGGCTCAACCCAGCGTCAGGGATACCCCTTGCCAACGGTGAATCGTTGTACAATTGTTTTGCCGTTCGTAACAACTGTTTTGCTCACCCGCAAGGGTTTTTGGGGGATGGAATGGACAAACCGGCGCAAAATATCCAAGATAGCTTTCTGAACAATGCCCGGAAGGACAAGGTTGTCCTGACGATCTACCTCATGAGTGGGGTTAAGCTCTCCGGCCGCATTAAGAGCTTCGATAAGTACTCGGTGGTTCTGGAAACCAATAATCAGGAGCAACTGATTTTCAAGCACGCCATCTCGACGGTGGTGACGCAGAAGGCGTCGCACCCTTATGTGAGCACTCCGCCGCCCGCGGTGCACAGCGCAACGGCGGGCAGCGCTCCGGGCGCACCGCAGCACGCGGACGCCACGGAGGCATAGAAAACGGCACTGCGCAACGCGGTCCCCGAGCGGGCCATCCTGGTTGGACTGGACTGGAAGACGCGCTCCGGCGCGGGGCGGAGCAATGCGCTCCGCGCGGAAGAGTCCCTGGAAGAGCTGGCGGAACTCGCCAGTAGTGCAGGGGCGGTGGTAATCGAGCGGGCCTTGCAGACGCGGGCGGCTCCGGAAGCGGCCACCCTGATCGGCCGCGGCAAAGTGGACGAACTGGCGGCGGCGGTGAAGAGCGGCGAGGCCGGGATGGTCATCTTCGACCAGGACTTGAGCCCCACGCAGCAGCGCAACCTCGAAAAGGCGCTGGCCACCAAGGTCATCGACCGCACGCAACTGATCCTCGACATCTTCGCCTCGCGCGCCCGCACCCGGGAAGGGCGGCTGCAAGTGGAACTGGCGCAGCTCAACTACATGCTGCCGCGACTGGCAGGCCATGGGGTGGAGATGACGCGGCAGGGCGGCGGGATCGGCACGCGCGGTCCGGGCGAAACGCAGTTGGAAACAGACCGGCGGCGGATCGCCAAGCGGATCAAGGCGGTGGAATTGGAACTGGAGGGCGTGCGTACCGGGCGCGCGTTGCACCGGCGGCGGCGCACGGCGGTGCCGCTGGCCACGCTGGCCATGGCGGGGTACACCAACGCCGGAAAATCGACTCTATTCAACCGACTCACGCAGGCGGGAGTGCTGGCGGATGCCAAGATGTTCGCCACGCTGGACCCCACCGTCCGTCCGCTGATACTGCCATCGCGCCGCCGGGTGCTGGTGAGCGACACGGTGGGTTTCATTCGCAACCTGCCAACCACTCTGGTAAAGGCATTCCGCGCCACCCTCGAAGAGGTCAACGAGGCGGCGCTGGTGCTGCATCTGGTGGACGCTTCGTCGCCGGTGGCGGCGGAGCATACGGCCCACGTGCTGCAGGTGCTGGCGGAGATTGGGGCGGCGCAGATTCCGCAGATCCTGGTGCTCAACAAGATCGATCGGGTGGATTCGAGCGAAGCCGACGCCGGCACGCTGCAACGCCGCTTGATGGGCGAGGCCGGCGGACATGCAGGGATGCGCGCGGTGGCGATTTCGGCGATCAGCGGCGCAGGTATGGAAGGGCTCCTTGCCGCGATTGACGAGGTGCTGCCGATGGATCCGCTGGTGCGCACGACATTGGATTTGAGCGCGGGCGACGGCGCCACCCTGGCCATGCTCCATGAGTTCGGGCGCGTGCTATCCACGCGTTACGAGGAGAACCGGGTGGTGGTGGAGGCGGAGGTCCCGGAATCGCTGGAACGACGCCTGCGGGCCCGCTAGCTGCTGGCGGGCAACGTTTAAGCCGGAAGCCGTTTGCCAACCTTTTTTCGCGGTAACGAAATCGACGTTGGGAAGCGGGAGGCGGCGAGTGCTTCCCAGGATCCACAGATCTGTGGAAAAACCTGTTGGAAACGTGCCTCGGTGTTGATGAAAGTATCATAAACGGCAGCACTTTACGACGAATTGAACCATCCGGCAGCAATCCGTGTTACCGCTTGATCGGGTTAGGCTTAGCAGTTCCCCACGTGCCGGGTACGTGGCGTTTCGGTGCGGTGACGCCAGGGGCGGCCGCAACGTGGGGGATTTCCACAATTCACCCCAATTCCCATAGGGGGAATCCCCCCGCTTGAGGCGAGTTTGGATCGCCGCCCAGGAAAGTGGGAGTTAGCGTTGGCCGAGTGCAGTTTGGTAGACTGGAGTTCTTGCCATGTGGCGGCGTAGCTCAGCTGGTTAGAGCGACGGTCTCATAATCCGTAGGTCCGCGGTTCGAGTCCGCGCGCCGCCACCAGATATACCTTGGGCCGCTTCCGGCAAGGGCAAAGGGCCGGCGGCGGGCGATCCCGACGCTCGCCGGGGGTTTCCGTGGCGCTGGTCCCGATGCGAATCGGTGGGAGTGCGTGGCGCCGAACGTAAGTAGTTCATGTTTAAATAGATACGTGTGTTTTGCCAGCCCCGTAAGCGAAAGCGGGACAGCAGAGGAATCCGGCAGTTCTCAAGAGCAACAAAAAATGCACTTTCGGGCCGTGCGGGGATAACCTTTCCGCGCCGGAAGTCGTCTTCTCGATGAACGCAACCACGCGAGTACGGTCGAGCCAATAGAGCTTTGGAAGGAATAAATGCAACCGAATCCGAGTAGTGTGCCCGCTCCAGGCGGGCCTCAAGGACAACCGCAACCGGGGCCATCCGCGGTTCCGCCGAAGCACATACACGTGCCAAGACGGCGGACCGGGATGTGGGGAATGCTGATCGCCTTACTGATTATCGGCGCCGGGGCAGCGTATTATTTCAAGACCCAGAACGACGCCAAGGTGGCCGCCAGGGGCTCACTAATCTCGGTTTCGACCGGGGTAGTGGGATTGGGCGATCTGCACGCGACGGTCCGGGTCAGCGGGACGGTGAACGCGCAGAACTTCGCCGCGCTCATGGCGCCGCGCATTCAGGGCAGTCGTACCGGCATGAACCGCGGTGGCGACGGTGGCAGTGG
>JAPKZC010000329.1 GCA_026394025.1 Candidatus Solibacter sp. | reverse complement strand
CGGCTTACGGATAGAAATTCGCATGAGCACTCCGCCTTACAGTCTAATCCCGTCACTTGAAGAGTCTGGGCGCGAAATCGTTTAGGGACTTGTGCCAGTTCCGCCACTCGTGCCCGGTCTTCGGAAACTCCACCCAGACGGTCCGGATGCCAGCCTTCTGGAGAGCGTGCTGCTCCGCGCAGGCTACTTTGTGCCCGCCATGGGGGCCGCGTACTGCGTCAGCAGGTCGACCATAGCGTTAGGGATACCTGTTTCCGCGCACCCCGACTTCAGGCGCGCACCCAAGACCTGGAAGGTGTTATGGCCGTAGGCGTCGTCGGTGGGTACGTAGCCCGAGTTGGCAGACCCGTTGGCCATGCCGACGAACACCGTGTTGGCCATTGGGGATTTCGCCTTTACGATCTGGCCGATCTGGCTGTAGACCTCAGCGTTGATCGACACCAGACCGACATCTCCGATGCCCACCATTCCGATCAGGAGGTTCACGTCGGGGCCGTCCTCGTAAGTACCGGGCTGGCCTTCGCGACCTTCGTTCGTGCGGGTGCGCCCAAGGCAGGTCAGGGTCTTTTGCACGCCCGCAATTCGAACCTGTCCGGCCTTGGCCGGCGTCGCTTGCGCCACCCGCAAGACCTCTTCGGCGAACACAAGGCCTTCGGCATCAATCCACTTCTCAATGGCCTCGGCAGCTTTCGCATCGAGCGGAACCATCTTGCGACGGCCTTCCCGGATTTCCGCTTCCACCTGCTCTTTCACCAAAGGCTGGCCGGTGTACTTCTGGCCGCCGCGCTCCAACTGGGCCGCTCCTGCCGCCCTCAGATAGAGCGGGTTCTGATCGCCTTCGGCGCCTTGTGAAAACACTGCCACCATCTTGTCGTCGTAGACCTGTTCGATATAGCGGGACGCGGCGCCGGGATAGTCCGCGCTGAGAATGCCGCCCAGATAGAGGTTCACCGGGTGCATGGCATAGTTCATGTAGAACGCGATCGGGTCGCCGGCAGGAGTCTCGAACTTAAGCACCGCCACCGTCTTGTCGGAAGGGGCCGTCGGGTTGGCATCCTGGGTCCACAGATGGGTGGTGGGGTTGATGGCGTCGCGGTTGACGTTGAGGTAAGACCGCCCCGTACCGAATCCCATCCGGGCCGGCTGCAACTTCGATACGGCTTGCCGGACCGCCTCAACCACCACACTGTCCAGCGGCGAAGGGCCCTGTTGCGGGCGCGGCGCGAATCCACGGGTGCCGGGTGGCGGACCCCCCAAACTGGCGCTGTGAGAGTGAGTGGAAGAAATGATCACGTTCTCGACAGGGCACTTCAGTTCGTCGGCGGCTTTCGCCCGGCCGCTGGCGGGAGCAGCGCCGTCCACGTTGATCAGGGCGGCGCGGGTGGCGCCGTTGTCAATCACGATGGCGCGCACGAACAACTTTTCATGTTCGTACTTGCCGGTGGGCGGAGTCGGGGGAGCCGGAGCCAATTTTGTAAATTCGACCCGGCCGGCGCCTACGCGCAGCGGACCTGTGTCGGCGCTCATGGCCGTCGCTGCCGCTATGATTATTAGAAACGACCACCTGAACAGCAGATGACTTTTGGAATATTTCATGTGTTCATTTCCTTTCAAAGTGGGACCAAATTTTCGAGCAAACAAGGTTCCCCGCTCCGACTCTCAACCTCAGAGCCTATCCTATCTCCGTTCAGCCCTTCCCACCGGTCGACTCCAACTGAAGGCCGCGCTACTCATATTGTCCGCCTGCGCACTCGGAATCGTATGCTTGTGCCCGGCGATTCACTGGTGAGTCACGGGTGATTCACCGGTTACGCCCGTGTAACCGAGCGGTCGTCTGTCGCATCGCAGCAAAGTAGTAATGTCCTATTTGGGCAAAGTAGAAATGTCCTATTGACAGGGTCCAGCGTGAAGGGTGGACAAAGGACAACTACTAATGACGCAAGCCGAGCGAGACCGGCTGAGCCAGCTCCAGTAAGGCTCGTCCTTCACTGCGTGCTGCGTCAGCCAATCTTCGTTCATGTCGAGGCCGAGGCCCGGCCCTGACGGCAAAGCCATGGCTATTGGAAAGGCTGGCGACGCCCAACTTCAGGGCAGAGTTCTTGGTATCGATGGTACGAACACCATCCACCGAGAAGCTGTAGAGGCAAAAAATCGCGCACCAGCGGCGCCGACGTGCCCGACCAGACGCCGTGCTCGTCCTTGACTAGGGTGACCGCCGTCCCCGCGCCCCTGGGCTACCCAATCGCCGCTGACGGTGACCTCGGTGGCTTTAGGGGCGTAGGTGCGAAATGTTACCCGGTGGTCGCTGGAGACTTCCACCGTTTGTAGCGTGTCATTCGGAGGGGCCAGCGCCAGCGTCAGGGCACCGCCTGTCATCGCGGGAATCGGGATTCTGGACACGGCTAGAACTCGAACCTGATCGTGGTGGAGAGCACGCGCGACGGCATGGTGGCGGTGTACTGACCCCATGTCGTGTTCACGTTGCTCGTGCCCTGCAACTGCAACTGGCTGCCGATGGCGTTGAACTCCGTGTGGTTCATGATGTTGTACGCCTCGATGCGCGCCCGGATCACGCGCCGCGTGTCCTTGCCGAGCGGGATGCGTTTGTCGAGCGTCAAGTCGAGGTTGCCCCACGAGGGCTGCCTCAGAATTCCAATCCCGATGTTGCCGAACGTCCCAACCGGCGCCAGAGCGAAAGCGCTGGTGTTGAAGTTGTGGTAGAAGTCCTTGGTGTAGTTCTGCGGATCCGCAATCGCCTGGCAGCGGGCCCCGGCAGGGTTGGCGGCGGTGAACGCTCCGTAGCCGGTGAGCGACGGGTCAGAGTTAGCCGCACCAGCCGAAAGCGAGGAACACTCGGGCGTAACGGGCGCGCCGGTCTGCCATACCGCGATGCCGGAGAGCGTCCAGTTGTTGACGATGTGCTTGGCGAAACTGCTCTCGCGCACGCCGGGCAGTTTGTAGGTGAAGTTCGCCGACGTGACGAACTTGCGGTCCCACGGCATCGGTCCGTAGAAGAAGTCGCGCACCTTGCGGTAGGGATCGGTAATGGTGCAGCCGGAGCCGTTGGCGGCCACGGCGCCGCAGGTGCCCATCGCCTTGGACCACGCGAACGCCAGGCCGAACTGCAGCCCGTGGCTCATGCGGTGCTGCGCTTGCACTTGCAGAGCGTGGTAGTTCACCGACGAGAGACCGTCGAAGGAGTAGGTGATACTCCCCATGCCCGGGTACCTGGTGCGTAGCAGGTTGGGGTTGATTTCGGTGTTGTTGTAGATGTTGGCCGGGTCGGCATACGCGCCCAGCGGGACCGGGTTCATCTCCATGGTGGTCTGCGCGTGCCGGTTGAAAGTTCCCACGTATGCTAAGTCCACCACTGTGCCGAAGCCGATGTCGCGCTGCACCGTGAGATTGAATTGGTGGCTGCGCTCGATCTTCTGATCGCCCCAAATGGTCGGTGCGGCGGTGGGCGCGATGGCGGCGGACGCGGCAGCCTGCGGGATCTGGTTGATGGGACTGTAGTAGACCACCGGCGTGTAGATGGTGGGCGCCGTGCCGCGGCCGCCAACGAAGTTCGCGTTCGGCCGGCTGTAGAAGGTGCCGAACGAACCGCGGATCGCCGTCTTGCCGTCGCCGAAAATGTCGTAGGCGAAGCCCACGCGCGGCGTGAACAGCAGGAACGGGAAGCTTGCGAAATCACCCTTCCCCGTCATGCCGTTAATGTGCATGCCGTTGACCGGGTCGCCGGAACCCGGCACCAGCGTGTTCACCAGCGCGGCGAACGTCGTGTTGCCGGTCCCGGGGTCGATCGCGACGCTCTTGCCGTTCACGGTGGCCGGGCGGTGGATGCGGGCAGCCTTCTTCGGATCCCACAACCCCGGATAGAAGTTGGAATACGCGTTGGAGTCATCCGCCATTAGCCCGACGTGATACCAGCGCAACCCAAGATCCAGGGTGAGACGGCGGCTTACGCGCCAGTTGTCCTGGACGTAGCCTTCCAGTTGGGTAAAGTGCGGGTTCGGGACCAAGCGGTTCGTGGCCTCCGTATAGGTCTGGAAAATCCCCAGCAGCGCGTTCGCGTAGCCATGCCCCGTATCCAGCGGGTTGTTGACGTTGCTGCCGAAGTTGAGCAGGCCGGCGTACAGGTTCCCGGCGGCCGGTTCAATCTTGGAGTTGTACTCGTAGTAAACGCCCACCTTCAGGCTGTGGGGTCCCAGCACCTTCGAGAGGTCGTCCTGGAACGAATACGTGTCGTTGAAGTTCTTGTAGGGTATGGGGAAGTTGTTGTTGGTGGACTGGTTGCCCGTGTAGCCGGGAATGAAGGCGCCCGGGTTCGGCAGCGCGCCACCGGCGAACGTGGCAGCCGGGAGATAGGGTTCGTACTGCTCCCCGGTGGGGAACGGCCGCAATGTGGGTGGGTTGAGGCTCGAAGTGCGGAAGTACGTCGAGTCTTTTTCGGTCCCGGCGCGGAAGTAGCCGAAGTTGTTGTGGCCCACGCCGATAATGGCTTCGTTTACCGTGGTCGGGCTGATCATGTTGACGATGTGCCCCGACCAGTTGTATCCGGGCAGGAAGTTGGTCAGGGGCCCGACGCCCGGCGAAACCATGAACTCCGCCTCCTGATCGCGGGTGTCGTTGCCCCAGCGAAGGTACATGTTCATGTGCTCGGTGACCTGGCCGTCGACCCGAACTATGGCATCCGTCCGCTTATAGAACGGAGTGGCGCTGGCGATGAAATTGTAGGCGTACTGCTGGCCGGTGGCGGGGTTCACGTACCCGTTGGGCTTCAGGAACTGATTCAGGATCGCCAGCCCCGTCGGATCGATGCGGTTCTGAGGAATCTTGTTGCCGGCGAACGGCGCGCCCGTTGCCGGATCGGTAATGGCGATGACCTTGCCCAACGAGTTGACCGAGTTGGAAAAATCACCGCTGCGCTCGGCGACCGTCGGCAGCGTCGCCTGAGAATTGACGGTGGGCTGCGCTACCTGCGTCCATTCCTGCGAAACAAAGAAGAACAGCCGCCGCTTGTCCTTGTTGAACTTGCCCGGGATGTAAACCGGGCCGCCGATGCCATACCCGCCGACGAAGTAGCGGTAAATCGGCCGCGCGATGTTCTGCCGGTTGTTGAAGAACGTGTTGGCGTTCATGCCTTCGTGCCGGCGGTTCCAGAAAGCCGTGCCGTGGAACGCCTGGGTTCCGGACTTGGTCACCATGTTAATGCCGCCGCCCCCGTTCCGGCCGAATTCCGCCTGGAAGCTGCTGGACAGCACCTTGATTTCGCCGATGGCGTCCATGTTGGGCGAAACGTAGACCGCGTTGGCGCCGCCTTGGTCCAACTGCGTGACGCCGTCGAAAGTCACGTTCTTGGTGTTCGTCGCCATGCCGTTGATGGAGATGTTGCCCGCCGAACCCGGGCCGGCCAGGCTGCGGTCGGTGTTGGAATCCACGATGCCGGGCACCAGGCGCATGTACCCGAACGCGTCGCGCCCTTTCAGCGCCACGTTGTTCAATTGGTCGTTGTCGATGAGCGCGCTGCGCTCGCTCGATGCCGTCTGCACCGGCGTGGCTCCCGCGGTGACCGATACTTCCTCGGATACGGAGCCTAATTGCAGAACCAATTTTCCGAGATCGCGGTTTTCGGAACTGGCCAAGGCGATGTTGGTCATGTCGAAGGCCTTGAATCCCGCGGCAGCCTGGACTCGAAGCGAATAGCTTCCCGGCCGCAAATTCAGCACACGGAACAGCCCCGACTCGTTTGAGGACGAGTTGTAAACCGCCCCGGTCGCCTGATCGGTCACTGTGACGGTTACGTTCGGAACCACGGCATCCGCCGGGTCCGTCAACGTTCCCAAAAGAGTGCTGCTGCCGGACTGGCCGAAGACGCCGACGGCGCCGGTCAACATCCCTGCAACACAAGCTAATCCAATACGCAGTTTCCGCACCCCAGCCATTGACAGGCTGAGGGCGTTTTTCTGCCGGCAGGCAGTGAATCACCGCTTGTCACCTCAATTCTCTTTGCAGGGGCAACGTCCGGGCATATATCTCGGAGGGAAGGGGGACTGTGCCCGGCTGAAGGGCGTAATCTCCGCGGGAAGCTGCTCAAGCCGGGCTGGGGACTCGAGACCTCGGGCTCGGTAGGAGGCCGCATTACATGGTGCAACACATGATTCGAGGATCGCGCGTGGCTGTTGTTTTCGGAGTCATGATCCAACAGGCTGCCGCCGGCCAGACTCCGGTGCGTATCGCGAGTGGACAGGTCTCCGGAACGGCCGGAACGAATCCGGAAGTAACCGTATTCAAGGGCATACCGTATGCCGCCCCGCCGTTGGGCGAATTGCGGTGGCGCCGCCCGCGCGCGCCGGTGGCTTGGCAGGGTGTCCGAAAGGCCGATCGCTACGCCAACAGTTGCGTGCAGAGCGGGAACACTCTGGACCAGATCAACGCCGCGACAAAAGAGCGGCGCTCGCCGTTCCCGCCCGAGTTCTATGCCTGGCGGGAGCCGCGAAGCGAGGACTGCCTGTATGTGAACGTATGGACCGCCGCCAAGTCGCCGTCGGAGCGACGGCCGGTCTTGGTCTGGCTCCACGGCGGGGGTCTTGTACAGGGCTTAGGTGCCCTGCCCATCTACGCCGGTGAAGGCTTGGCAGGGCAGGGACTGTTCGTGGTGACCATCAAACAACGGTTGTGTTTCTCGGTCGACCCAGGCTGTACATGGAGCAACTGCGCAGCCTTCCGGTGGAACTGGAGATCGATATCGACGAGGCGGGCATCCGGAATCTTCATCCGCGGCCCGGCGAACAGGCCACGCTGGCTGACAATTACCGCTCAATTCGGGGATTTGAGGGCATCGGCACCTCGGATAATGGGGAGATGTACGCGCAGGTTACCCACACGCCCGGGCCTCTCGGTACCGGCGATATCTTTTGCTTCAACAGCAATCATAGTCCTGGAACCCTGGCTGCCGTGCAGGCGTTCACGAATCCCTCCCTGGCGAAGATGATCGTCGGAAAGCTCAGGAAGGTCGACGGCCGGATCCCCCGCTATTATCAGGTCGTGCTGAAGGCAAAATACAAGGACGCGGTTCCGACCGAGATCACCTACGTGATGCATCACGAGTTGGTCCCCGAGCGGCGCCCGGCCACGCCGAAAAAATAGCCCGCCATCCTTCATGTCACCGGTGAATTACCAGCATGTCACCACGAATCCGCGGCAATCCCGGGCAAGCTGAACTAGAATATGCATGCGATGATGACGCCTGAAACTACCGATCTGGGCGATCTCGCCGGTGCGGAACTGATCCCGTGTGAGTTTTGACCCGGCGGAATGAATCTTGCCGCGCCGGGCAAATAGCGGGGCATGCCCTTTTGACCGGTTTGAGAAAAAGGATAGGAGACCTTGATGAGAACGGTTCACACACTGGCGATTTTGGCGTTCGCGTTTTGCGGGGCATGGGCGGCGGACGATTCGGCGCCGGCATCGACGAACATACGCGGGGCGGAGTATCCGCGGGTGCATTCCGACCTGCGGGTGACCTTCCGCTTCAACGCGCCCACCGCTCAGAAAGTGCTCGTCGATACGGGCCGCGGAAACCAGGATACGGGCAAGAACGGACTGGGCGCTCCCTACGAAATGGTGCGCGGCGCGGATGGCTTTTGGACCGTGACCACGCCGCCGGTGGTGCCGGGTTTCCACTATTACCACCTGGTGGTAGACGGGGTATCCGTCAACGATCCTTCGAGCCAGACCTTTTACGCCAATGGCGAACGCTCCGGGATCGAAGTTCCGGAGAAGGGTGCGGACTTCTTCCTGCCCAAGGACGTGCCGCACGGCGAAGTCCGCGAACGCTGGTACCATTCCAAAGTCACCGGATTGTGGCGCCGCCTCTTCGTCTACGCTCCACCCGGGTATGACAACGTCAGGACGCGTTACTCCGTTCTCTATCTACAGCACGGTGGCAACGAGAACGAGACGGGATGGGTCAAACAGGGGCACGTTGCCTTCAACATGGACAATCTGATCGCGGCGCGGAGAGCCGTGCCCATGCTGGTGGTGATGGATTGCGGTTACGCCAACCGGCCCGGCGAGACTCCTCCGCCGCCCGGAACGCCGTTACGCGCCGGAAGCGCGTTCGAGGAACTGGTCATCAGCGAGTTGATTCCGATGGTCGATGCGACCTACCGGACGATTGCCGACCGCGAGCATCGCGCCATGGCCGGTCTCTCGATGGGCAGCCGCCAGACACTGCAAATCACTCTCACGCACCTCGACAAGTTTTCCTACATAGGGGCGTTCAGCCGCCCGCCGTCGCCGAATTTCGACCCGAAAACCGAGTACGGAGGAGTGTTCGCCGACGCAGCGGCCTTCAATAAGAAGGTACACTTGCTCTGGTTCGGCGCCGGCACCGAGGAACCGGGAATCTACGAATCGCTGAAGCAGACCCGGGCGGCCCTTGACAAGGCTGGCGTGAAATACGTGTACTTCGAATCTCCGGGCCTCGCGCACGAATGGCACACTTGGCGGAGAGATCTCAACGATTTCGCGCCCAGGCTGTTTCACTAACGGGCGCGCCGGCTACCAGCTATTGAACTCAGATCAGAGAGGAAACGAACTATGAACCTGAAGATCTTGGCGAGCGCGGCCGTTTCAGCCTGCCTGCTGTCGTCCTTTATGGGGGCCTTTCAGGAGCCCGCGTCCCCGGCAAGAGGCCCGGCAAGGCCGCCTCAGCTTTCGAGCGAAGAACTGGCCAAACAGCCCCAGACTCCGGGAGCTACCGGAGACCAGGAGCGCCACTACTATTTCGTGGAGGCCAAGGTTGAGTCGCCCTACCATTTATACGTGCCGAAGAAATACGACGGCAAAACGAAGCTGCCGCTGATTATTGGTTTGCACGGTGCGGGAGCCCGGCAGAACTACTTCTTCAGGCCCGCCTATGGAACGGTGGAATTACTCGAAAAGCACGGCTTCATTTTCGTTTCGCCCTTCGGCTATAGCGAATTTGGCGCATACGGGGCCATGTTCATGCCCAGGCTGCCCGCGGTGGTCTACCCCGGCGTAGCGCCGAACACCGTGGGGCAAAGACGGCCACAGTGGACACCCGAAGAGGCCGCGAAAGTCAATGAGCTGAGCGAGAAGGACGTGATGAACGTGCTCGCCCTGGTGGAGAAGGAATACGCGGTCGATACGTCCCGCGTCTATTTGATGGGGCACTCCATGGGAGGGATGGGGACGTGGTATTTAGGGCAGAAGTACGCGGATAGGTGGGCTGGTCTCGGGGTGATGTCAGGTGGTTTCGGTTACAAGGACTATCCGGCGGAGCGCCTCAAGGGGATTCCGCTGATCATTGGCGCCGGTTCCATGGATACCGCGCTTCACGGCGCGGAAGCGCAGGCAGGAATCGCCAAGCTCAAGGCCGCTGGTCTCGATCCCGTTTATGTGGAGATTCCGGACGGCACCCACATGTCGATGATCCCGCCTATGTTTCCGCAAGTCATCAACTTCTTTGCCACACACCATCGCTGAGCCAACGGGAACGGGCTGGCAAGATCGGCGACGGCGAGTGTAGACCGGTAGCTTTTTGACAGGAAATCGGAAAGAGGACCCATGGCGATTACGGCTCAAGCGATCGTAGACCGGATTCAGCAGAAGCTGGGAACCGGTTGGAAGGACCAGTCGGTGGATACCTTCCTCGCAGGCAACCCGGAGAGTGAAGTCAAAGGCATTGTGACCACCTTTGCACCGAGTCTGGAGGTTTTGCGCAAGGCGGTCGCAGCCGGGAAGAACATGATCATCGGCCGCGAATCGCCCTATTGGGCGCGCCCCACCGCTCCGGGCGCGGGCCGTGGCGCCGGCGCTCCAGGCGGCGCGAATGCAGCCGCCGCCCGAGGCGGTGGGAGGGCTCAACCCCCCATGGACAGCGATCCCGTCTTTGGTGTGAAGCGCGACTACATCGCCGCCAATAACCTCATCGTGTACCGGTTCTTCGACAACTGGAACGCGCGCCAGGCGGACGCGCAAATGCAAGGCCTGGCAAAGGCTTTGGGGGGAAAAGCGCTACAAACCGTCCGGCGGCGAACCGTGGGCCAAGAACAACGGATTCTTCGCGATTCCGCCGGCAACCCTTAAGGCAACCGCGGAGAACATCAAGAAGACGCTCAAGGTGAAAGGCATGCGGATCGCCGGGGAGCCCAACACGCGGGTTACCAAGGCAGCCTTGTCGCACGGCATGTATTACCTTGCCGACATGCAGAAGCTCTTGGCCGAACCAGGCGTCGACCTGGTGATTACAGGCGAGCCGATGTGGGAGAACGAAGTCGCCCAATACTTTTTCGACGTGGTTGCGTCCGGGCAGAAGAAGGGCATGATCGTGCTGGGCCAGCAAATTTCCGAAGAACCCGGCTGCGGCGAAATGGCGGCCTGGCTCAAGTCGTTTATCAGCGAAGTTCCCGTAGAGTGGATCCCCACAGGGGAACCGTGTTGGATGCCGTACTAACCGGAAACGGAGGACACCATGAGCAATCTATCGAGAAGACAGTTCGCGCAGTTGGCCGGGTCCGGCCTGGCGGCCGGCGCCGTGGTGCATGCCCAACATGGCAAACTCACCGCCGGAGAAGTCGTCGACCGCATTAAGAAGAACCAGGGGATCCCCTGGATTGAGACCGGCTATCGCGACAATTACAAAATCGGCGGCCCGGACTCGGTGGTGACGGGGATCTGTACCCCCTTTGGGTCCAACCTCAACTTGCTGCAGCGCGCACGGAAGGCCGGCCTGAACATGATCATCACCCACGAACCCACATTCTGGACCGACGCGGACGTGCGCGCACCGGGTGCTCCGTTGGGAGGGACGCAATGTGACGCACCTTGCCAGGCGGACCCACTCTACAAACTGAAGCTCGGCTATGCCAAAAGCAACAACATCGTGGTGTGGCGCGATCACGACAACGTGCACCGGCGCCAGCCGGGCGAAATCTCGCTGGGCTTGAACCGGCGGCTGAACTGGATTCCGTACCAGGTCGATGGCAGCTACAGCCGCTGGGACATCCCGCCCACCACGCTGGGCGAACTGGCAAAATATGTGGCGAAGGTGCTGCAGACGCGCAGCGTGCGCGTTATCGGCGACCCGAACCTCCGCGTGGTCAAAGTCGCGTTCGGCCGTAGCCTGGACAGCATGAGACAGGCAGTTGATTGCGTCATCGCAAGCGAGGGTAGGGAATACGATACCTTCGAATATGTCCGCGACGCCGTTGGCTCGGGCGTCCAAAAGGGAGCGATTTTCGTTTCGCACGAAGCCCACGAAGACCCGGGCATGGAAGCGTTCGCCGAATGGCTGAAGCCCTTCGTCACTGAAGTGCCGGTGAGGTACATTTCGACCACCGACGAATTCTGGTCGGTGTAGTTCCGGCGGCGGGACCGGAAACTGTTGGCGGTCCGGCGTTACATACACGTGACTCACGGTAACTCGCCACTCTCTGCTGCTCCCAACACCACGGCGCGGGCGATAATCTATCCGCCAGGTTGTGCTTCAGCGGAGTGAAAGAGGTTTTCGTTTGTCTTGCCTGCCCGGCGCGCAGAGGAAGAACGAGGTTCAAATCGTGAGAATGCGATTCATACTGCACGGCGTCTCGGCTGGGGCTCTTCTGGCATCAACGGCGGTCTGCACGGCGCAGATGGGCAATCTGCGGGCTGGCGCCGCGAAGGTAGATATTTCCCCGACGAAAGATATGTTTCCGCTCACGGGGGGGCAGGTATACGGCAGCCTCCACGACCCGTTGTTTGCGCGAGCCCTGGTGCTCGACAACGGCTCGGCCAAGGTGGCCCTGGTCAGCGTGGATACTACCGGGATCCCCTACGGCGACGAGGTGATCAAAGCCGTAACCGACGAACTGAAGATCCCGGCCGAGAACCTGATTCTGAACGCCACGCACGATCACAACGCTCCGCTGTCGGGCGGCGGGCGCGGGGGCGCGCCGATCGCCGCGAACGCCGCCAAACCGCCCTACTTCGAAATCATGACGAAGGGCATCGTGGAAGCCGCGCGGCAGGCCAATGCGAGTCTGCAGCCCGCCCGGGTCGGGTTCGGTACGGGCAAGGCCTACGTCAACACCAACCGCGACGAGAAGATCGGCGCAGGCTATCACATGGGCTACGCGCCCGATGGGCCGTCCGACAAGACGGTGGCGGTCGTTGTGTTCA